>NZ_JBWKKH010000012.1:0-7142 GCF_056431645.1 Saccharopolyspora sp. NPDC045839 | reverse complement strand
GTTCCGTAATCCATGGCAATCGCGCAATCCCTCCGAACACGGTCAACAGGTCCGGGCGCGGCATGCTCCGATCGAGCCGCTGATCCACGTTGATCACGTTGCGCGATCCCGCTGTGCTCCGATGAGAGTACTCGACTAGATCGAACGCGTCGATCGCCTCATATACGCCGAGCCGATCCTCGAAGCGTTTGCGCACCTCACGCTCGACGAACGACAGACACCCGATCCCGGGGAAGTGTTCCAGCAGGTGGGAGAAGATGCTCTCGCCCTCCACCCGGGCCAGCGGGGCACCGATGCAATGGTGATGATCGGCAATGAACACCACATGCCGGTTCGGGTGGCGCACCGGATCGAACGCATCCCGGTCACCGAAGGCAGCGGGAACGGATCCGGTTCTTTCTCGCCCGTTAATCGATACAGAAAAGCATCCGTGGCCATACTATCTCTCCGTGAACCCCTGGTAACTGCAGGCAAGGGGACCTTAAGAGTACAGGTGGGTGGTTGTTGCGCCTAGAAACGCACGACAACCGCCCACACGCGCACGACTGCGCCGTCGGGACTGGTTGGCGGTTTACTTGCCTAGGCAGACGTCCAGTGCGGCGGGTGTGTCCGACTCACGCACCGAAGCCACGACTGGAAGGGTTCAATGGCGCCCCGGTTACAGCTAACTGGCCATTCATGCCCGTCCAGTAGAACGGTTCGTCGCCGGTTCGCGCGCAGCGTCACGCGGTGATGCGGACCTGGCCGATCGGTCCTCACCCCGCACCGCTGCTTGACCTGCATCCAAGCCGAGGTCGAGGCGCGCGTCCTCGGACTGCGGCGTAACCCGCGCCAACTTGCGAGCGAGGCGTTGCCACTGAACGGTCTAGTCACGCCAAGTCACACGGCCTAGACTCCCCGATGTTCGTCCCCGCTGCAGCCAGAGGTCGCGATGCCACTGACTTACCACGTGGATACCGCCACCGTGGATACCACCACCGAGGACATGCCACGCGCCGACCAGCTCGAATACTGGGGCGAGGTAATCAGCTCATTCCATTGCACCCTCAGCTCCCGGGTCATCCGGCCGACCGACTTCCAAGGCCACACAACCTGCCAACGCACCCAGTCCTACCAGCTCGTCAGCTGGGACGCCTCCACCCCGCAATGGCTTCAGCGCACCAAGCGCCAAGTTCATGCCGACCCCGATGAGCGATACAGATTCGGCATCTCCATCCGCGGCTCGCTCGTGTTACGCCAGGCCGGCAACCAGCACACGCTCACCGCCGGCACCGGCGCGCTGTTCACCATGGACACCCCGTTCGACGTCGGCGTCGGACCCTGCCACAAGGGCATGGCCCTCATCATGCCCCAGCGCGAGATCGACCACCGCCTCGGCCGCGGCGCACTTCTCAACCCCGCAACCGACCTCGCCCACGGTTTCGGGCGACTCATCTACACCAGCCTCGCCACCCTCCAAGCCGAACGCGACACCCTCACCGCCACCCAATTCGACCGAGCAAGCCAACACCTCACCGACCTGATTTGCCTGCTCCTCCTCGGCGATACCCAACCGCCGACCAGCCACGCACGCGAGATCGAAACCCAAGTACGCCGACACATTCGCGCCAACGCGTGGGACCGTGGACTCAACACGGAATCCATCGCACGAGCACTCGGCTGGTCAGCGCGACAAATCCAAGCCGTGCTCCAGCGAACCGGAACCACGCCCAGCGAACTCATTCGTCAAGAACGTCTCCACCACGCGCAACTACAACTCGAAAACCCCGCCAACGTTCGCAAAACCATCACCCAAATCGCCTACGAATCCGGCTTCAACTCGGCCCACACCTTCACCAAGGCATTCCGCCAGCACTTCGGCCACACCCCAAAAGATCATCGCAACCGCTGAGATCCTGTCTCAAGTCGCCGACTTTGCGGGCTTCTTGCTGTCACAGGTCAATGCGGCAACCAGGGCGAGCAAAGCGCAGAAGTAGTCGGCACAGCGCTCGAATCGGATGGCCGGCGTCAGTCCACAGTGAGCTCGGCGGGGTCGTCGACCGGTACGGCGTTGCTCGCCGCGACTCCGGAAAAGAAGCGGGCGCTGTCCTTGACCGTGCGCTGCAGGGTGTCGAAGTCGACGTGAATCAGGCCGAACCGCTGCGAATAACCCAGAGCCCACTCGAAATTGTCCAGCAACGACCAGGCGAGGTAACCGCGCACGTCCGCGCCCTGCTCAATCGCCGCATGGACCGCGCGAAGGTGGTCGGCGAAGTAGCGGACCCGGTCGCGGTCTCGAATCCGGCCATCGCTGTCGATCGTGTCGGCGAAGGCCGCGCCGTTCTCGGCGACCATGAGCGGAAGGCCAGGGCAGTGCCCGCGCAGCCACAGCAGCAGGTCCGTCAACGAACTCGGCGTCTGTTCCCAGCCGAACGAGGTAAGCGGCCCGCGAGGCGGCAGAACGTCGAAGCCCCGCAAGCCCGGCAGGCCGCTGTTACTTGGTGCTTCCAGGTCCGCCAACGGCGCCACCCGGACCGGCGCGTAGTAATTCACCCCGAGCCAGTCGAGCGGGGTAGTGATCGTCTCGAGATCGCCATCGCGTATGGCGGGTTCCAGCGCACCCAGGTGAGCGACGTCGGCGAGCACGTCCTCCGGGTAACCACGACCCAGCACCGGGTCGAGGAAGATCCTGTTCTGCATCCCGTCGAACTTGCGCGCTGCCTCGCGGTGGGCTTCGTCGTCCACATCGGTCAGCGCCGGCGCGAAGTTCAGCACCAGTGAGAACCGCTGTCCGGGTCGTGCGGCTGCGCGCAGCGCCCGCATCCCCAACCCGTGCGCCAGCAGGTGGTGGTGTGCCGCGACGAGCGCGGTGCCCGGCTCTGCCACTCCAGGTGCGTGCACCCCGGTTCCGTAGCCGAGAAATGCCGAGCAGTAGGGCTCGTTGAGCGTCGTCCAATCCGGCACTCGATCGCCGAGGGCGCCGTGCACTGCCGCCGCGTAATCGGCGAACCGTGCGGCGGTGTCACGAACCCGCCAACCGCCCTCGTCTTCCAACGCCTGGGGCAGGTCCCAGTGGAACAGCGTGATCATCGGCGTGATGCCGTGATCGAGCAACTCGTCGACCAGCCGGTCGTAGAACGCCATCCCCTGCGGGTTCACCGTCCGCCCGTCCGGCATGACCCGCGACCAGGACACCGAGAACCGGTAGGTCGGCAGGCCGAGTTCCGCCATCAGCGCGACGTCCTCGGGATATCGATGGAAGTGGTCGCAAGCCACTTCACCCGTATCACCACCCAGAACCTTGCCTTCCGCGGCCGAGAATGTGTCCCAGATGGACGGTCCGCGGCCGTCCTCCTTCGCTCCGCCTTCGATCTGGTAGGAGGCCGTGGCCGTCCCCCAGACGAAGTCCGACGGGAAGCCGAGCGCCTTCTTGTTGGTCATATCCCACCTCATCCGTTGACCGAAACTCGCGTGAGTCCGTTGACGATCTGCCTTGCCAGCAGGAGAAAGACGATGATCACGGGCAGCACGCCGAGCGTCGCACCGGTCAGCATCAATGAGTAGTCCAAGAAGTAACCGCTCGCCAACCTCGACAAGGCTACCTGAACGGTCAGGCTCTCGTTCGGGTCGAGCACGATCAGCGGCCAGAAGAAGTCGTTCCACGCGGCCATGAACGTCACCATGCCGAGCACTGCCGCCTGCGGACGAATCGCCGGGATCGCCACATGCCGAAACGTCCCCCACAGCGAGCAACCATCCACTCTGGCCGCGTCGACCAGTTCCGGGGCAACCGCCTCCTCGCACGCCTGGCGCATCCAGAAGACGCTGAACGCGTTGACCAGTGCGGGCACGATCACCGCCTCCAGCCTGCCGTACCACCCGAGGTCGCCGACGACCATGTACAGCGGGACCACCCCGAGCTGGGCCGGCACCATCACGGTTCCGATCACCACCAGGAACAGGGTGTTTCTCCCGGCAAAGCGCAGTCGGGCGAAAGCGAACCCGGCAAAGCTGGACAGCACCACCGTCGACACCATGACCGTTCCCGAGACGATCAACGAGTTCTGGATCGCGAGCCAGAAGTCCACGGTGTCGAAGACGCGTTGCACGTTTTCCAGGAGGTAGCCGCCGGGGACGAGAGGTGGGATGGATTCACCAATGGCCGAGCTGTCGCTGGAGGACACCACGAACGACCAGTACAACGGGAACGCCGATGACACGACAACACCGGTCAGCAGCGCGTAGACCAGAACCCCGGGGCGGCGGGTCAATGGACCGGCACCGTCGGATCGACGGGGTCGCCGGGCAGGAACACTCGCGAGCACCGCTTCAGCTCCCTCCGCGAATTCGACGCACCAGCACGAAGTTCGCCACTGCGGACAGCAAGCACAGGACGAACAGCACCCATGCGATGGCAGCCGCATATCCGGCGTCGAACAGACCGAATCCCTTCTCGTATAGGTACATGGTCAACGTCTGGAACTGCCGGTCGTTGCCGCCGACACCGGCGGTTCCGGTCGAGTCGAACAGTTGCGGCTCCGCGAACAGCTGCAGGCCGCCGATCGTCGAGACCACCACCGTGAAAATGATGGTCGGCCGGATTCCCGGCACGGTGATCGACCAGAACGACCGCCACCGCGAAGCCCCATCGAGCGCGGCCGCTTCGTAGAGCTCTCTGGGGACGTTGCGCATCGCGGCGAGGTAGAGCAACGCGTTGTAGCCGGTCCAACGCCAGATCACCATGGTGGCGACGGCCAGGTGCGACGACCAGCGCTGGCCCTCCCAGTCGACGGGATCCAACCCGAACAACCCCAGAACCCAGTTGATCATGCCGAAATCGCGGCCGAACAGCTGGGCGAAGACCAGCGCCACGGCCACCACCGAGATGACGTTCGGCAGCAGAACACCTGCGCGCCAAACGGTCCCCGCACGAAGCGGCCGGTTGAGCAGCGCCGCGATGCCGAGCGCGGCCAACAGCTGGGGCACCGTGGAGACCACGAAGATGCTCGCGGTGTTGAACAGGGCGTTGTAGAAATCCGGGTCGGCGAACAGTGCGGTGTAGTTCGCCAGCCCGACGAAGCCCTGATCACCGTCGATCAAATTCCAGTCGTGCAGCGAAATCCACGCGGTGTACAGCAGCGGGAAGAGGCCGAACAGGGCGAACAGCACGAAGAAAGGAGCGACGAACAGGTACGGCGTGACTCGGGCGTCGATCCGGGAGAGCAGGACCCCCCGGCGCCCACCCGGAACCGGCCCACGAAGAACGTGGGCCGGTTCGTGGGTGGGCGTCGGTGAAGGGCTTCGTGACATCTCCCTACCTCACGGCGTCGCGGGCCTGCTGCACGGCCTCGGCCCACGCCTGGTCGGCGCTCTGCTTGCCGTCCTCGACGCGGCCGAGTGCCTGGCCGAACTTCGGTCGCACCACGCTGTCCTTGGCACCGCGGTAATTCGGGCGCAGGCTGTCCGCCGAGCTCGCGTAGATCTGGCCCACCGGTGCGTCGCTGAAGTACGGGTCGGTCTTGCCGATCACCTCAGGATCCTGGTACGCAGCCGGCGTACTGGGCAGGATGCCGCTCTGCAGGAAAATCTTCTTCTGCTGCTCCGGGGCGGTCAGCCACTTGGCGACTTCGTAGGCCTCCTTCGGGTGTGCGCCCTGCTTGGGCACCGTCAGGTAGGAGCCACCCTGGTTTCCGCTGTTGCCGGGAACCGTGGTGAGGTCCCACTTGCCCTTGTTCCCGTCGCCACCGGCTTCCCTGATCTGCTCCAGCATCCAGGCCGGGCAGTTCATCACGGCGAAGGAGCCCTGTTTGACCGCCACGTTCCAGCCCTGGGTGTAGCTGGTCACCCTGGCGGTCTGCCCCTTCGCCCCGATGCTCGCGGCGATGTCGAAGGCACGTCGCAGGTTCGGATTCCGGTCGGCGATGAGCGAGTCGTCCGCCTTCGAGAAGAAGTTCTCCTCGGACTGGTTGAAGATCGCGGTGTAGATGGTGCCGGCGGAATCGGCGAACTTCGCATCCGGCACCGCGGCGCTGAACCGGTCGGCGACCCGGGCGAAGTCTTCCCAGGTGGGCCACAGCTTGGCCACCTCGGTGCGCTCGGTCGGCAGACCGGCCCGGGCGAACAGGTCGCGGCGGTAGCACATCGCCAGGCTGCCCATGTCCGTCCCGAGACCGAGTACGAAACTTCCGTCCTTGCTGACCCCCTGCTCCCACTTCCAGGGGGCCCACTGGTTCTGCAGGTCCTTGGCCCCGAAGTCGGCGAGGTTGACGAACTTGTCCCTGGACTGCAGGAACTGCGGAATGTACTGCTCTTCGACGGCGACGACATCGGCAGCGCCCTTGCCGCCCGCTAGCTGGGTGGCCAGTCCCTTGTGGTGGGCCTCGAAGTCGGCGACCTGCGACACCAAGTGGATGTTGGGATGCTGTGCCTCGTACTCCTTGAACAGCGGCTCGTAACCGAACTCGCCGAAGGTCGCGACCTTGATCTCGATCTTCCCACTGCCGGCCCCATCGGTTCCCGCGCACCCCGTCAGGGCCACCGACACAGCCGAGGTCAGGGCAGCAACAGCCAGCCAGCGCGAACGCCTTCTCCTCATCACACTTCCTCATCTCCCAATCGTGACCACCATGCCGCGAGCTGATCGCTGATCTACCGCGCAGCGGAACGTGTGTCCACCACGGGAATCGAAGTCTGCCTCTTCGGACATCCGGCCCACGGTTCAGAAGTGCACCAGCACCCGTCCCTCGTTGTCCGCGTCGACCTCGACCCGCCGGTGGTTGCGCTGCTTGGGTGGATGCAAGCGGCTGGCGCCGCTTCACAAGGCGCGGACGGCATTCGCCGACGGGATCTCAGGCAATTTCAACTCCCCGCTCTCGGGAGAACTGATGGATTTCAAGCCAGGCTAGATCGCGGCGAATCCGGAGATCAACGGATCCGAGGGCAGGGAATCGAAGCACAAGAGGCACAACCGGACCGTGGTGACGGCGCTATGTCAGAGGGGGATGTTGCCGTGCGAGCCGCGTCCGGCCGGGGCCGCGGCGAGCGCCTCGGCGATGCGGCGGCGGGTGATCTTGGGGTCGATGACCTCGTCGACCACGCCGATCGACATCGCCCGGCCGACGCCGCCGGCCACGCGCTCGTGCTCCTCGATGAGCTTGTCCTGC
>NZ_JBWKKH010000011.1:67063-256713 GCF_056431645.1 Saccharopolyspora sp. NPDC045839 | reverse complement strand
CACCCAACCCCCCCCCCCCCCCCCCCCCCCCCCCCCCCCCCCCTGCCCCCCCCCCCCCCCCCCCCCCCCCCCCCCCCCCCCCCCCCTCCGCCCCCCCCCCCCCCCCCCCCCCCCCCCCCCCCCCCACTCCCGACGGCTAGGGCAGGGACAGCAGCTCGGTGCTGGCGAAGTTGCGCTCCGGGTCGCGCTCCGCGAAGTAGGCGCCGACGGTGCCGGCCAGCTCGTCCTCCGTCCACAGCGGACCGCCGGTGTCGAAGCGCTGCTCGACGACGGGCGCCGCCATCAGCGCGATCATCCCGCTGTGCACCACGAAGACCTGGCCGTTGATCGCCTGCGCGGCCGGACCGGCCAGATAGGCGACCAGCGGCGCGACGTGATCGGTGGACAGCGGGTCGACGCCGGTTTCCGGTGCCGGGCCGAAGACTTCCTCCGTCATCGCCGTCCGCGCCCGCGGGCAGATGGCGTTCGCCCGCACACCCATCCGCCCCAACGCCCGCGCCGTGGACACGGTCAGCGCCGCGATGCCCGCCTTGGCCGCCGCGTAGTTCGGCTGCCCCGCGGAGCCGAGCAGGAACGCCTCCGAAGCGGTGTTGATCACGCTGCCGTAGGTCGATCCGGTCTGCTTGTACTCGTCCCGCCAGTGCGCGGCGGCGTTGCGGGACAACAGGAAGTGGCCGCGCAGGTGGACGCGGATCACGTCGTCCCACTCCTGCTCGGTCATCTTGAACAACATCCGGTCCCGCAACACGCCGGCGTTGTTCACCACCACGTGCAAGCCGCCGAAGCGCTGCACCGCGGTGTCGACCAGCTCGCGCGCTACGGCGCTGTCGGAGATGTCCCCGGCGACCGCCACAGCCTTGACGCCGAGATCCTCGATCTCGGCCACCACCGCCGCCGCGCCGCCGGAAACGTCGTTGACCACGATGTTCGCACCGGCGCGAGCCAGGGCCAGCGCCTCCGCGCGACCGAGCCCCGCACCCGCTCCGGTGACGATCGCGACTTTCCCGTCCAAACTCACCGCGCCTCCCGGCTCAGTCGCAGGTCACGATCTGGCGAACCATTTCGCTTCCCCTTGAGCACCGCTGCCTCCACCGGTTGGTCACCTCACCGAGATCGCCCGCGCTGTTATCCAAGACACAGTAGAACGTGTTCTCACTTGCAATCAAGAGCCGGGGAGCAGATCGGGGAATATTCGCCCAATGCACTGGTATCTGCTGTTGCAACCAGTTCTACCGATTCGCGAGAACCGGCCGTCCGGGCCACCTCGATCAGCCATCCAGCCCGCACAACGAGCCACCCGGCCCCCGGTGACTGCTCCATTCGGGGACCGATCCGAACGCCGCGCCTCCATAGAACCGGTTTTCACGGCGACGCGCGACGCGGCGCCCGCGAAAAATCACTCGTGGCAGTGCGATGTATCGACCGCCTCGCCACATCCGGACTATGGTTGGTGAAACATGTTCCACACGCTCTCCCGTCGATGCAGGAGGGATGCATGCGCATCGCCTACACGCCCGAGCAGGAGCAGCTGCGCAAGGAGCTGCGCCGCTACTTCGGCAAGCTCATGACACCGGAGCTCCGCGACGAACTGACCGCGCACGGCGACTACGGCGACGGCGCGGCCTACAAGCAGCTGGTCCGGCAGATGGGCGCGGACGGCTGGCTCGCGCTGGGCTGGCCGGAGGAGTACGGCGGGCAGAACCGGAGCATGCTGGACCAGCTGATCTTCACCGACGAGGCGGCGATCGCCGGCGCCCCGGTGCCGTTCCTGACGCTCAACAGCATCGCGCCGACCATCATGCGCTTCGGCACCCCGGAGCAGAAGGCGCACTACCTGCCGAAGATCGCGGGCGGCGAGATCCACTTCGCGATCGGCTACTCCGAGCCGGAGGCGGGCACCGACCTCGCCTCGCTTCGCACCACGGCCGACCGCGACGATGCCGGATACGTGATCAACGGCCAGAAGATGTGGACCAGCCTGATCCAGTACGCGGACTACGTGTGGCTGGCCTGCCGGACCGACCGCGACGCGAAGAAGCACCGCGGCCTGAGCATCCTGATCGTGCCCACGGCCGCACCCGGCTTCTCCTGGACGCCGGTGCACACCGTCGCCGGACCGTCCACCAGCGCCACCTACTACCAGGACCTCCGCGTGCCCACCTCCGCGCTGGTGGGCGCCGAGAACGAGGGCTGGCCGCTGATCACCAACCAGCTCAACCACGAGCGCGTCGCGCTCACCTCCCCCGCCCCGCTGCGGCTCGCGCTGGACGAGGTGCAGGAGTGGGCGCGGGAAACGCGGCTCACCGACGGGCGCCGGGTGCTGGACCAGGAGTGGGTGCGGCGGCACCTGGCGCGCGTGCACGCCGGGGCGGAGTTCCTCAAGCTGGTCAACTGGAAGATCGCCACGACCGCGGAGCAGCAGCCCGCGCCGGCCACGGCGTCGGCGACCAAGGTGTACGGCACGGAGTTCGCCACCGAGGCCTACCGCCTGCTGATGGAGGTGCTGGGCAGCGCCGCGTACGTGCGGCAGGGCTCCCGGGGCGCGGCGCTGCGCGGCCGGATCGAACGGATGCACCGCTCGTCGCTGATCCTGACCTTCGGCGGCGGGACCAACGAGGTGCAGCGGGACATCGTCGCCGCGGTGGGCCTCGGCCTGCCCCCGGCGAAGCGCTGACCGGCCGGCCACCGCGGTCGGCCCCGCGACCACCGCAGTGGCTGCGAGACCTCGACGACAGGACTTCTAGGGAGAGTTCATGGACTTCTCGTGCACCGAGGCGCAGCTCGATCTGGGCGGGCTGGCCAGGGAGATCCTCGACGATCGCGTGACGAACGAGCGCCTGCGCGAGGTCGAGCGCGAGCCAGACCGGTTCGACCGTTCACTGTGGACGGATCTGGCCCGGGCGGAGGTGCTGTCGGCGGCCTTGCCGGGTTCCGTCGGCGGCGGCGGTTTCGGGCTGCTGGAGCAGTGCTCCGTGCTGATCGAGCTGGGACGCGCGGTCGCCCCGGTGCCCTACCTCGCCTCGATCACCACGGCCACGGCGGCGCTGGCCCGCTTCGGCGACCCCGATCAGCAGCAGCGCTGGGGCGTCCCGGCGGCGAAGGGCGAGCTGGTGCTGACCGCCGCGCTCACCGAGGAGCACAACCCCGACCCGCGCCGTCCCGCCTGCCGCGCCGAGCGCTCCGGCGACGGCTGGGTGCTCACCGGCACCAAGACCACGGTCCCGGCCGGCGCGGTCGCCGATCTCGTGCTGGTTCCCGCGTCCACATCGGACGGACCGAGGATCTTCCTCGTCGAACCGGCGCAACTGTCGGTGGAACGGCAGCGCATCGTGGACGCCGACAGCGAAGCGTGGCTGGAGCTCGACGGCGTGCGGGTCGGCGACGACCGGGTGCTGGGCGAGGCGTCCCTGGAATGGCTGCTCACCCGCGCGACCATCGGCACCTGCGCGCACCAGGTCGGCGTCCTCGAGCGGGCGCTGGAGCTGACCGCCGAGTACGCCCGCGAACGCGTGCAGTTCGGACGGCCGATCGGCAGCTTCCAGGCCGTCGCGCAGCGGCTGGCCGACGCGTTCATCGACGTGGAGGCCGCGCGGCTGACGCTGTGGCAGGCGGCGTGGCGGGTCGACGAGGGGCTGCCGTGCGCGACCGAGGTGGCCACCGCGAAGTTCTGGGCGGCCGACGCCGGGCACCGGGTGGCCCACACCGCGGTCCACGTGCACGGCGGCGTCGGCATCGACGTCGACCACCCGCTGCACCGCTACTTCGTCGCGGCCAAGCGCAACGAGTTCTCCTTCGGCGGCGCGGCCGACCAGCTGGGCCGGCTCGGCGACGCCCTGGCGGTCTGACATGACGCCGACGGTGACCGACCTCCTGCTCGCCCGCGCCGACGACGACAGCTGCGGGCTGCGGTTCGAGGACCGCGTCTGGACGTGGTCGGCGAAGGTGCGCGCCTGCGCCCAGTACGCCTCGCTGCTGGAATCCCTGCGCCGCCCCGGCCCCTTCCACGTCGGTGTCCTGCTCGGCAACGTCCCGGAGTTCGCGTTCCTGCTCGGCGGCGCCGCCCTGTCCGGCGCGGTGGTCGTGGGCCTGAACCCGACGCGGCGCGGGGCGGCGCTGGCGCGCGATGTCCGGCTGGCGGACTGCCAGCTGGTCGTCACCGACAGCGCGCACGCGGAACTGCTGGCCGGCCTCGACCTCGGGGCGGCGGAGCTGCTGGTCATCGACGAGCCGCGGTGGCCGGCGCTGCTCGTCGAGCACGCCGGCAGCGCGGTCGATCCCGTGCCCGCGACGCCCGATGACCTGCTCGTGCTGGTGTTCACCTCCGGCACCGGCGGCGAGCCGAAGGCGGTCCGCTGCACGCACGGCAAGATCGCCGCGCCCGGCCGGATGCTGGCCGACCGGTTCGGCCTGACCGGCGACGACGTGACCTACGTGTCGATGCCGCTGTTCCACTCCAACGCCCTGATGGCGGGCTGGGCGGTCGGGCTGGCCGCCGGGGCGGGAATCGCGCTGCGCAGCCGCTTCTCCGCCTCCGGCTTCCTGCCCGACGTGCGGCGCTTCGGCGCGACCTACGCCAACTACGTCGGCAAACCGCTCTCGCACATCCTGGCCACGCCGGAACGACCGGACGACGCCGAGAATCCGCTGCGCGTGGTGTACGGCAACGAGGGCAACGAACGGGACCTGGCGCGGTTCGGCGAGCGGTTCGGCTGCCGCGTCGTCGACGGTTTCGGTTCCTCGGAGGGCGGCGTCGCGGTGGCCCGCACGCCCGACACGCCTCCCGGCGCGCTGGGCAGGCTCCCCGACGGCGTCGCGGTGCTCCACCCGGACACCGGGAAACCCTGTGCCCGCGCGGAATTCTCCGCCGACGGCCGCCTGCTCAATCCCGGTGAGGCGATCGGCGAGCTGGTCAACACCGCCGGTTCGGGCTGGTTCGCGGGCTACTACAACGCCCCGGAGGCCGACGCGGAGCGGATGCGCGACGGCATGTACTGGAGCGGCGACCTCGCCTACCTGGACGCGGACGGCTTCTGCCACTTCGCGGGCCGTTCGGCCGACTGGCTGCGGGTGGACGGCGAGAACCTCGGCACCGCGCCGATCGAGCGAATCCTGTTGCGCCACTCCGAGATCACCGAGGCCGCGGTGTACGGCATCCCGGATCCGCAGGTGGGCGACCAGGTGATGGCCGCGCTGGTCGCGACGCCGGGGTTCGACCCCGCGACCCTCCACGACTTCCTCGCCGCCCAATCCGATCTCGGCCCCAAGCAGTGGCCCCGCTACGTCCGGCTCGCGGCGGAACTCCCCCGCACCGCGACCTTCAAGGTCGTCAAGCGCCAGCTGGCCGCGGAGGGCCGCGAAACCGCGGATCCGATCTGGCACCGCTCGACCACCCGCTACTCCCCGGTGCCCGATCAGGCCAGGTAGCCGCCGTCGACGTCGAGGACCGCGCCGGTGATGAACGACGCGCCGGGCCCGGCCAGGAACGCGATGGCCGCCGCGACTTCCGCCGGCCTCCCGAACCGGCCCAACGCGTTCGCCGAGCGCTGGACGTCGGCGAACGGCCACGACCACGGCTTCGACGAGACCGGCCACCTGCCCCTGATCGGCCCGGTACGCGGCGGCCCCGTCGAGCTCCGCCACCACTTCCTCGGCGCGGTCGCCGGACGTGGCGTAGCTGATCGCCACCGTCGCACCGTCGGCCGCCAGTGCCCGGGTGGTCGCCGCCCCGATACCCGCGACGACCTTCGCGAACTCGCCGTTGCGGTAACGCTTCGACAACCGTCCCATCCGCGCCACAGCCCCTCGTCTAGCCGGAAGCCAACGGCGAAGGTTGCGATGCGTCCGCGAGGACCGGGACCGCAGATCTACTCATTTCCCGTCGAGGTCCGGGTCACAACGGCGAGCCCACGGCCGTCCGTGAGGGTGATCACATCGGAGCGGGAAATTCTCGCGCGGTGTCAACCCGAATCGTTCTAGCCGAGTAGAGGGATCATGACGTTGTGGAGCTGCTGTCGGTTAAGCGTGCACAGTGTAATTTTGGGTTCGGTATGGTGTTTGCGTGAATTTGACGGAGTGGGTGCGCGCGGGGATCAGTCCTCATCCGGCGTATCACTGGTTCCGTCAGGACACGTCGCCGGTACCGGGTCACCGCGTGGTTCGGGTCGAATCCCGAGATCGGTTCGGGGATGAACTGCGAACGGGCTCGCAAGGTACCGGAGGAGGCGACCGGCATGGCTGAGGGTCCACTTCGCTCGATTGACGCGCCGTTCGTCGCTGTTCGCCCTTCTGGTGTGGCAGTACGTGACCGGCTCAAGCACCTCACACCGCAGGATGAGAAGGTGTTGCGCCTGGTGGGCGGGCATCTTGGGTCGCTGGCCTCGCGTGATCTCAAAGCGCGGTGCGCGGACGGGTTGAAACATTCCACTGACACCTGGGCGGGCAGGAAGCGTGAGCTGACCGCGGTGTCCTCAGCACGGTGGGCAGGCAGCATCACGAAGGCCACCCATGATCAGTGGGCTCTTGCGCGGCGCTGCCAGTTCGCGCATATCACGTCTCTTGAAGCGGGCATCCGCACCATTGCGCACCGTCTTTCCCTGCCCCTAGGGCAGAAGGGCACGAAACGGTCGCCGGGCGGATACCGCAGCAGGCAGGAATGGCATGTGAAGAAGCGGCGTCTGCATGTGCTGCAGTACCGCCTCGCCGCACAGCAGGCCGACCGCAATGCCGGAAAAGTTCATGTGGTGCGGGGAGGGAAAAAACTCGCCCGCAACCGGCACAACCTTCAGGCAGCCCAGCTGACCGAGCTGCAGTGGCGGGAACGCTGGGAAGCCGCACGCTGGTTTCTTCAAGCCGACGGGGAGAGCGGAAAGCGGCACGGAAACGAAACGATCCGCGTCACCCCCGAAGGCGAAGTCAGCATCAAACTTCCCGCGCCGCTGGCCGAGTACGCCAACGCCCGGCATGGCCGGTACGTGCTGTCCTGCAGGGTACGGTTCGCGCACCGGAGTCGGGAGTGGGTCGACCGGGTCGAGACGAACCGGAGCGTGGCCTACCGCATCCACTACGATACCCAGCGCGGGCGTTGGTACATCACCGCATCCTGGCACTATCAGCCCACCCCGACGACCCCGCTGCATACGGCGCTGGTCGACGGTGTGGTCGGTGTGGACACCAACGCGGATCATCTCGCCGCGTGGCGACTCGATGAACATGGCAACCCGATCGGCCACCCTCGCCGCTTCCACTTCGATCTCGCCGGTACCGCCGATCACCGTGATGCCCAGGTGCGGCATGCCCTCACCCAGCTGCTGCACTGGGCCCGCATGTGCAGTGTTCGCGCTATCGCCATCGAAGACCTCGACTTCACCGCGGAGAAGACCCGCGAAAAACACGGCCGCCGCAGGCGGTTCCGGCAACTGATCTCCAGCATGCCCACCGGCAGACTCCGCGCCCGCCTCATCTCGATGGCCGACCAGAGGGGCATCTCGATCATCGCAGTTGACCCAGCCTACACCTCGAAATGGGGCGCCCAGCACTGGCAAAAGCCCCTCACCAACAACAACCGCAAGGTCACCTGTCACGACGCTGCGGCCGTGGCAATTGGACGACGCGCTCTCGGACATCCGATCCGGCGACGGACGGCACCTCCCCGCACCCACCAGAGCGATGGATGCGGGCATCGGACCGTCCAGGCCCGACCGGGCGCCCCAGAACGTGAGGAACCCCGACCCCGCAACCCCGGACCACGCACAGGATGCGCCGGTGCCGGACGCGGCGAGAACACGGGAGCCCAGTGTGCCCAACACCGTTCGGGGCACACGGCTGAGCCCGTACAACTCATGCTCAGTCTCTAGAAACGGTTATGCGAGTCTTGACGGTCGAAGAGTTCGAGGAGTTCTACGCGCTGTCGGCCAGGCGGCTGATCGGTCAGCTGTGCCTGGTCACCGGTGATGTCCACGAAGCCCAGGACGTGGTGCACGAGGCATTCGCGCGGGCGTGGGCGCACCGGAGCGCGCTGCTCCACGACGGCGCGCCGGAGGCGTGGGTGCGCGTCACCGCCACCCGGGTGGCCATCAGCCGGTGGCACCGCGCCAAGCGCGCGACGCAGGCGTGGGCCCGGCTCGCCGGCCAGCGCCCGGCCGTCGTGGACGAGCCGGACCCGGGAGGGCTCCTCACGCTGTCCGCGATCCTGCGGCAGCTACCGCCGAGGCAGCGGCTCGTGATGGCGCTGCACTACGTCTGCGACCTGTCCGTCGCGCAGATCGCCGAGGAGGCCGGGATGTCCACCGGAACCGTGAAGACCCACCTGGCACGGGGCAGGGCCGCGGTGGCGGCGCGGATGGGCGACATGTTGCGCGCGGAGGACCACGGTGCCTGACCACCACTTCGAGCCCGCCGAGGCGGCGGACGACCAGGTGCGCGCGGCACTCCGCCGCGCCGCCGCCGAGGCCGAGCGGCACGCGTCGCCGCTGCCCGCCGGCGAGATCACCAAGCGCGGCGGGCGGCGGCTGCTGCGCCAGCAGATCGCCGCCGGGGCCACCGGCGCGGCCGCCGTGGTGGCGATAGCCGTCGCGGTCACGGTGACGACCGACGGCCGCGAGCAGCAGCCCGTGGTTCCCGCCGGTCCGGCTCCGACGCTCACCACGTCCGCCGCGACGTCGGTCGTCCCGTCCTCGTCCGCCTCGATCTCGCCCAGCACGTCCAGCATCCCGATCACGACGGAGTCCCGATGAGCGCCACCACCGCCGTTCCCACCACCGCCGCGGCCCGCAGCCACCGCGCGGTGTCGAACCAGGTGGTCCTGTTCCTGCTGTGGGCGGCGTTCTTCGGCTGCTACGCCTGGATCTCGTTGTCCCGCTACAACAGCTACGGCTCGATGTCGTTCGACCTGGGCATCTTCGAACAGGTCGTGCGCTCCTACGCCGAGGGCCGGGCGCCGGTCGCGGACCTGCTGGGCCCCGGATTCGTGATCTTCGGCGACCACTTCAGCCCCGTGCTGGTCCTGCTCGCGCCGCTGTACTACCTGGTCCCCTCCGCCCAGACGTTACTCGTCACGCAGGCGGCCCTGTTCGCGCTCTCGGTCGTGCCGGTCACCCGCGCCGCCACCCGCCTGCTCGGCCGCACCCGGGGGTGGACCGTGGGCGTCGCCTACGGCCTGTCCTGGGGCGTGCAGCGGGCCGTCGACTTCGACTTCCACGAGATCTGCTTCGCCGTCCCGCTCATCGCCTTCGCCCTGGAGGCGATGCTGGCGCAGCGGTGGTGGCGCGCGCTCGCGCTCACCGCGCCGCTCGTGCTGGTCAAGGACGATCTC
This sequence comes from Saccharopolyspora sp. NPDC045839, assembly GCF_056431645.1. Lineage (NCBI taxonomy): Bacteria > Bacillati > Actinomycetota > Actinomycetes > Pseudonocardiales > Pseudonocardiaceae > Saccharopolyspora > Saccharopolyspora sp. NPDC045839. Next base: position 247,403 of record NZ_JBWKKH010000011.1, on the reverse strand, counting down.
GCCCTCACCGCGGCGGCGATGGCGCTGGTGCTGGCCTGGTGCGCCAGGCACGACAAGCGGTTCGCCCGGGTCGCCGTGGCGAGCGCCGTTCTGTTCGGCGTCATCTGGGCCTGCGTCACGCTGCTGGTCATCCCGTCGTTCAGCCCGACGGGTGCGTACCGGTACTGGGACAAGATCTCCGGCGACACCCCCTTCCCCGCCTCGCTGCTGGAGGGCTTGGGCGAGAAGTTCAGCACCACGCTGTGGCTCCTGATCCCGACGACGGGCCTGATCGCGCTCCGCTCGCCGGTGCTGCTGGTCATCCTCCCGACGCTCGGCTGGCGGTTCGCGTCCGTCGAGGAGCACTACTGGAGCACGGACTGGCACTACAACGCCGTGCTGATGCCGATCGTCGCGCTCGCGATGGTCGACGCGATCGCCCGGCTGCGCGAGACGCATCCGTCCTGGTTGCGGGGCTACGCCTCGCACCTGCCGGGGCTGGTCCTGGCGGCGGCGGTCGCGCTCAGCGTCATGCTGCCGGTCGGGCAGCTGACCAAGAGCAACGACGAGCGCTTCGACCAGGATCCGGTCGCCGCGGAGAGCGTGCTGGACCAGATCCCGGACGGCGCCACGGTCCTGGCCAACAGCGCCACGATCGCGCACCTCACCGACCGCTGCCGGGTCTTCTTCCCCGGCAACACCGAGGGTTTCGTGCCGGACTACGTCGCCGTCTACGAGCCGGACAAAACGGCCGAGGAGATGCGCGACTACGCCGAGGAATACGGCGGGGCCAGCTTCCACATCCTGTCGGAGTACGACGGATTCTGGGCGCTGCGCCGCGATTCCTGAGGCTCAGCGGAGTTTGTTGAGGGCTGCGATCGTTTCGTCCAGTTCGGCGAGGAGGTCCGCGATGACGTCGGCGACCGGGCGGATCTTGTTCATCCGGCCGACGATCTGGCCCACCGGCATCGAGACCACGCCCGGATCGCCGGAGCGCATGATGCGCTGGTGGGCCTCGCTGACCAGGATGTTCTGCAGCGGCATCGGCAACGGTTCGGGGGCGTCGTCGGCCGCCCACGAGTCCGTCCAGCGGGTCTTGAGCAGCCGGGCCGGTTTCCCGGTGTAGATCCGGGAGCGCACGGTGTCGCTGGAGCCCGCCGCCAGCAGCGCCTGCTGCGTCGCCGTGTTGCCCGGCATCTGCTGGTATTCGCTGGTCGTCAGCCAGTACGAGCCCAGCCACGCGCCGCCGGCCCCGAGCGCGAGCGCCGCCGCGATCTGCCGACCGGACCCGATGCCCCCGGCCGCCAGCACCGGCGCCCGGTCGCCGACCGCGTCGACGATCTCCGGCACCAGCACCATCGTGGCGATCTCGCCGGTGTGCCCGCCGGCCTCGTGCCCTTGTGCCACGACGATGTCCACGCCGTTGTCGACGTGGCGACGGGCGTGCTCGGCCTTCCCGGCCAGCGCGGCGACCAGCACGTCGTGCTCGTGGGCCTGCCGGATGACGTCCACCGGCGGCGAGCCGAGGGCGTTGGCGATCAGCCGGATGGGATGCCGCAGCGCAACGTCCACATGGGACCGCGCGACCGAGTGCAGCCAGCCGAGCACGCCGTCCGCCTGCTGCTCGCCATCGGCGAGCTCCGGCACGCCGAGGTCCGCCAGCGTCCGCTGCACGAACTCCCGGTGCTCCGGCGGGATCAGGGCCTGCAGGTCGACGGCCGCGCCCTCGGTGGGGATCTTCGCGGGCATCACGACGTCCACGCCGTAGGGCCTGCCGTCGGTGTTGTCGTCCATCCAGTCCAGCACGGCGTCCAGCTCGTCGGCGTCGTTGAACCGGACGCAGCCGAGCACGCCCAGCCCACCGGCCCGGCTGATCGCGGCCGCAACGTGCTCGGAAGGCGTGAAGCCGACGATCGGATGCTCGATACCCAGGGTGTCACAGATCTTCGTTCGCATAGCAGATCTCGTTTCCAGGCTCATTTTGCGTGGCGGTGCGGGTAGCGGAACCTCAGACGCCGCCTGGACTGTGGGAGCCCCGACTTACGTATGACCAATACGCGGCATCGGGGCTGTCCTCGCCAGACGACATCTGAGAACCCGCGGCGGTGCGAGGTGCGAGGGTGGGCTAAGCGGCTGGCGCCGCTTCAAGAACAAGGGAAAGTCAAGTTCAACTGCCCTCAGCTCGGTTCGGTGGCCGTCTCGCGCCGCGACGGCTTGTGCACGTCGGCCGGCTCGTGCGTCTCGGTGTGCCGCTTCGCCCAGGTGTAGTCGGGCTTCCCGCTGGGCGAGCGGGTGACCTGGTCCACCAGCCACAGGCTGCGCGGCACCTTGTACCCCGCGATCCACTCCCGGACGTGCGCGTCGAGATCCGCGAGCCCCGGCGTCGCGCCGGCCCTCGGCTGGACCACGGCCGCGACCCGCTGGCCGAGCCGCTCGTCGGGCACCCCGACGACCAGCGCGTCGAACACGTCGGGATGCGACTTGAGCGCGGCCTCGACCTCCTCCGGGAAGACCTTCTCGCCGCCGGTGTTGATCGACACCGAGCCGCGTCCCAGCATCGTCACGGTGCCGTCGTCCTCGATCCGCGCGTAGTCGCCCGGGACGACGTAGCGGGTGCCGTCGATCTCGACGAACACCGACCGCGACTTCTCCTCGTCCTTGTAGTAGCCGAGCGGCACGTGCCCGCTGCGCGCCAGCCACCCGATCTCGCCGGGATCCGCGAAGCTCCCGTCGTCCCTGATCACCGTGGTGTCGGCATCGGCGTTGACCCGCGGGCCACCGGTCTGCGCGCTGTCGCGCCCGATGACGCCGATGCCGCTGAACCCGGTCTCCGAGGAGCCGATCGAGTCGGTGATCACCACGTTGGGCAGCGCGTCGAGGTATTGGCGCTGCACCGATGGCGAGAACAGCGCGGCGCTGCTGGAGATCGCCACCAGCGACGAGGCGTCGTAGCTGCCCTCGTGGAATGCCTCGATGAGCGGCCGGGCCATCGCATCGCCCACGATCGCCAGCACGTTGACCCGCTCCCGCTCGACCGCCCGCCACACCTCGTGCGCGTCGAACTGCGGCACGAAGACCACTGCGCTGCAAGCGAAGAGGTTGCCGAAGCTGGCCCACTGGGCGGCCCCGTGGATGAACGGGGCGGCGGGCAGCCGGATCAGGCCGCCGCTCTCGGCGCCGGCGCGGGCCTGCTGCCACTCGTCGCGCATCGCCTCGCCGGTCATGAAGTCGATGCCGCCGCCGAGCACCCGCCAGACGTCCTCGTGGCGCCACATCACGCCCTTCGGCATGCCCGTGGTGCCGCCGGTGTAGAGCAGGTAGAGGTCGTCGGCGCTGCGTTCCGGGAAGTCCCGCTCGCCGGACCGGCCGGCCAGCACCGACTCGTACTCGATGCCGCCGTACCCCGCGTAGTCGGCGTCGCTGCCGTCCTCGATGACGAGAACCTCGCGCAGATCCGGGAAATCCGGCCGGACCTTGGCCACGTTGTCGCTGTAGCGGCGCTCGTGCACCAGGGCGGCGAGGTCGGCGTTGCCGAAGATGTAGCGCAGTTCGTTCGGCACGTAGCGGAAGTTGATGTTGATGGGCACCGCGCGGATCTTGTAGGCCGCGAGCATGGTTTCCAGTGCCTCGATGGAATTCCGGGAGTAGACCCCGATGTGGGAGCCCGGCCCGAGGCCGCGGGCCGTGAGGTGGTGCGCGAGCCGGTTGGCCCGCCGGTCCAGCTGCGCGAAGGTCAGCCGCCGCTCGCCGCAGACCACGGCGACGCGATCTGGCATCAGATCGACGGCGTGCTCGAAAAGATCTGCGATGTTGTATGCCACCCCAGAGAAAGTAGAACGTGTTATCGTTCCGGACAAGAACCCGAAAAGCCGAATCGATGTCACGTTCCGCAGCCGGGACACCCGCTCGCGGAGCGTGATCCGGCTTGCCGTCCGGCAGGTTCCTCCTGCGGCCGAACGGGTGATCCGGCGAGCCCATTCCCAACACCGACCGGAAAGGTTCCCATGACGTCGACAACCGAGGTCGTCGAGCAACCCCACTGCCTGGTCGAGCGGCGCGGCGCGGTGCTCGTGGTGACGATGAACCGGCCCGAGGTCCGCAACGCCCTGTCCGGGCCGATGCTGGAGATCATGCGGCAGGCCTGGGACGAGGTGGACGGCGACGACGACATCCGGGCGTGCGTGCTGACCGGCGCGGGCGGCGCGTTCTGCGCCGGCGCCGACCTGAAGGCGATGACGCAGGCGCATCCCGGCGACACCGCCCGCGGCATGGACATGTCCGTGATCGAACCGCTGCTCAAGGGCCGGCGGCTGACCAAGCCGCTGATCGCGGCGGTGGAAGGGCCCGCGGTGGCGGGCGGCACGGAAATCCTGCAGGCCACCGACATCCGGGTGGCGGGCGAGAGCGCGCGGTTCGGGGTGTCGGAGGCGCGCTGGGGCCTGTTCCCGCTGGGCGGCTCGGCGGTCCGCCTGCCGCGCCAGATCCCGTACACGGTCGCGGCGGACATCCTCCTGACCGGCAGGCACGTCTTCGCGCCCGAAGCCAGGGAACTGGGCCTGATCGGCCACGTCGTCCCGGACGGCCAGGCCCTCGGCAAGGCCCTGGAACTGGCCGACCTCGTCACCGCCAACGGCCCGCTCGCGGTGCAGGCGATCCTCCGCACGATGCGGGAAACCGAAGGCATGCCGGAGAACGAGGCGTTCCAGGTGGACGCCCGCCTAGGCATGGCGGTCTTCGGCAGCGAGGACGCCAAGGAAGGCCCCAGGGCCTTCGCGGAGAAGCGCAAGCCCCAGTTCCGCGGCCGCTGACACCCAAAGCCGACCCCCGGCAGGGAAGTCCCAATTTTGCCTAAAATTGGGACTTCCCAAAGCGCCCACACCGGAACCAGGCCCAGCAGGGCCTCCCAATTTTGCCTAAAATTGGAGCTCGTGCGTCCAGGGACTCGTCTCGCAGGTCACGGTGCGGTGCATCTCCTTCGACAGCGTCAGATCGCGCGGTCGCGGTCGGTCCAGTAGGGCTCCCGGAGCTTTCGCTTGTAGAGCTTTCCGTTGGGGTCCCGGGGAAGTTCCGCGACGAAGTCGATGCTGCGCGGGATCTTGAACTTCGCCAGCCGGTCTCGGGCGAAGGCGATCAGGTCCGCCGCCAGCTCCTCCCCCGGCTCGACGCCGTCGGCCGGCTGCACGACGGCCTTGACCTCCTCGCCCCAGTCCGCGTGCGGCACGCCGAACACCGCCACGTCCGCGACCTCCGGGTGCACCGACAGGGCGTTCTCGATCTCCGCCGGGTAGATGTTCACCCCACCCGAGATGATCATGTCGCTCTTGCGGTCGCACAGGTACAGGTAGCCGTCCTCGTCGAGGTAGCCGACGTCGCCCATGGTGAACAGGTCGCCCATCCGCGCCTGCTCCGTCTTCTGCGCGTCCCGGTGGTACTCGAAGCTGGAGCCGCCCATCCGCATGTAGACGGTGCCGATCTCGCCGGCCGGCAGCTCCGCGCCGTCGTCGCCGAGCACCTTGACCGTCGAGCCCGGCCACGCCTTGCCGACCGAACCCGGCTTGTCCAGCCACTCCGACGCGGTGATCGAGGTGCCGCCGCCCTCGGTCGCCGCGTAGTACTCCACCACCACCGGTCCCCACCACTCCAGCATCGCCCGCTTGACCTCGGGCGGGCACGGCGCGGCCCCGTGGATCGCCGCGCGCAGCGACGAGACGTCGTGGCGCGCGCGGACTTCCGGTGGCAGCGCCAGCAGCCGGTGGAACTGGGTCGGCACCATGTGCGTGTGGGTGACGCGGTGCAGTTCGATCAGCCGCAACATCTCCGCCGGGTCCCAGCGGTCCATCAGCACCGCCGTGTGTCCGAATTGGACGGAGTGGCTGACGAAGTTGAGCACCGCGGTGTGGTACAGCGGCGAGCCGCACAGGTGCACGTGGTCGTCGAACGGCTGCAGGCCGAAGATGCCGAAGAACCACTTCGCCGCGGCCGGAACCTCGTCCGGGTCCGCCCCGGTCAGCGGGCGCCGAACGCCCTTGGGGCGACCGGTGGTTCCCGAGGTGTACAGCATGGGCGAGCCCATCGTCCGCGCCTCCGGGCGCTTCGGTGGCTCCTGCGCGCCGAGCCCGGAAAGGGCCTGGAATCCCGGGATCTCGCCGACCGCGAAGCGGGCCGACGCGGGAAGCCCGCTGCGCGCGGCGGCATCCGCGGCCGTCTCGGCGAACCGCTCGTGCGCCACGAAGGCCTTCGCCCCGCTGTCCTCGATCAGGTAGGCGACTTCGGCGCCGACGAGGTGCCAGTTCACCGTCACCGCGTAGAGCCCGCATTGCAGCGCCGCGAAGTACGCGGCGAGCAGGTCTTCGCCATTGGGCAGCATCAGCACGATGCTGTCGCCGGCCTCGAGGCCCATGCTCTGCAGGCCGCGCCCGTAGCGGTCCGCGGCGGCGGCGAGTTCGGCGTAGCCGACCGCTCTTCCGTCCGGTGCGATCACGGCCGTCCGGTTCGGTTGTTGCTCGGCGATCTTCCACAGCCCGATGTCGGACACGGCGGACTCCTGTCGACGATGACGCGGGATTCGGAGTACTGAGCAGGGCGCGGCGGTGGGCGAGGAGTCATGAGTGCTGAGCCGGTTCTTACCGGGTTCCGCACTCACGACATCACGAGCCGACCCGCGCGACCTACAAACTAGAACCCGTTACAGATCTTCGGCAAGCCCCAGCGCGTCCGCGACGCCGCGCAGGTGCCCGGTCTCGCGGCAGCCGACCAGCAACGTGTCCACCCCGGCCCGCTCCCACTCCCGCACCCGGCTGCGCACCGCAGCGGCGTCGCCGATGATCGCGATGTCATCGACCATCTCGTCCGGCACCGCCGCGACCGCCTCCTCGCGCCGCCCGGCCGCGAACAGCCGCTCCACGTCGTCGACGGCGGCCCCGTAGTCCATCCGCCGGAACAGCTCGGCGTGGAAGTTCATGCCCGGCGCGCCCATCCCGCCGATGTAGAGGGCCAGCGAGGGCTTCAGCCGCGCCCGCTCCGCCGCCGGGTCGTCGGTGACGACCACCTGGCAGCTGGCCGCGATCTCGAACTCCTCGCGGCTGCGACGTGCGCCCGGCCTGGCGAATCCCTCGGCCAGCCAGTCCTCGTACGTCGCGGCGATGCGCGGCGAGTAGTACACCGCCAGCCACCCGTCGGCGATCTCGGCGGTCTGCGCGACGTTGCGCGGCCCCTCGGCGCCCAGCCAGATCGGCAGGTCGGCGCGCAGCGGATGGGTGATCGGGCGCAGCGGCTTGCCGAGGCCGAGCGAGCCAGGCCCGTCGTAGGGCAACGGGTGGTGCGGGCCGGCGTTGCGCACCGGCGCCTCGCGGGCCAGCACCTGCCGCACGATCGAGACGTATTCCCGCGTTCTGGCAAGGGGTTTCGCGAACGGCGTGCCGTACCAGCCTTCGACGACCTGGGGGCCGGACACGCCGAGCCCCAGCACGCAGCGGCCGCCGGAAAGGTGGTCCAGCGTCAGCGCGTGCATCGCGCACGAGGCCGGCGAGCGGGCGGAGAGCTGCGCGACCGAGGTGCCCAGCCGGACCCGGCTCGTCCGCGAACCCCACCAGGCGAGCGGGGTGAACGCGTCCGACCCCCAGGACTCCGCCGCGAAGATCCCGTCGAATCCCACGCGCTCGGCTTCGAGAACGAGTTCTTCCGCATTCGACGGCGGTTGTGCACCCCAGTAGCCGAGCTGCAGCCCTATCTTCATCCGCGAACCTCCTCGTCCGGCAGCACTGCTGGCGAATCCTCCCGGGTCATCCTGCCCGGATATTGCCCCAAAATCGAGAACATGTTTCACTTCAGTGCGTGACTGGGCTCCCGGAACCACTCAGCGCCCCTCTCGAAATCAGCTTCGACTACACCCGATCCCTGGGGCCGGTGCACGGCCGGTTCGCCACCGCCCTGCGGGATCGCCGGATCGTCGGAGTCCGCGGCAGCGACGGCCGGGTGCACGTGCCGCCGGTCGAGCACGACCCGGAAACCGCCGCCGTCCTCGACGAATTCGTGCCGGTCGGCTCCCGAGGCACCGTCGTCAGCTGGACGTGGATGCCGGAGCCGATGGAGGGCCAGCCGCTCCAGCGCCCGTTCGCCTGGGCGTTCGTGCTGCTGGACGGGGCGGATACGCCGATGCTGCACGCCGTCGACGTACCAACGCCGGAGCAGATCAGCACCGGGATGCGGGTGCAGGTCCGCTGGGCCGAGGAACTCGGCAACGGCATCCGGGACATCGCCTGCTTCGAACCGGCGCACGACGTCGTGAGTGATTTGGAGCGCCATGACGATCCAAACCACTCACGACCCGAACCCGTCACCACGCTGACCTCCCCGGTGCACCTGCACTACCGGCACTCGGCGTCCCCCGAGGAGAGCCGGTACCTGCGCGGCCTCGCCGAAGGGCGGCTGCTCGGCCAGCGCTGCCCGGCGTGCGCGAAGGTCTACATCCCGCCGCGCGGCGCGTGCCCGACCGACGGGGTGCCCACCGAGGAAGAGGTCGAGCTCCCCGACACCGGGATCGTGACCACGTTCTGCATCGTCAACGTCCCGTTCCTGGGCCAGCGCATCAAGCCGCCGTACGTGTCCGCGTACGTGCTGCTCGACGGCGCCGACATCGCGTTCCTGCATCTCGTGCTCGGCTGCGCGGCCGACGAGGTCCGGATGGGGATGCGGGTGCGCGCGGTGTGGAAACCCCGCGAGGAGTGGGACCACACGCTGCAGAACATCGACCACTTCGAACCGACCGGCGAGCCCGATGCGCCGTTCGAGTCCTACGCCCAACACCTCTGAACCCTCCGGGAGTCCGCCGTGACAGACGTAGCCGTCGTCGGGTTCGCGCAGGCACCGAACGTGCGCGCCACCCGGGGCACCACCAACGGCGTCGAGATGCTGGTACCGATCTTCCGCGAAGTGCTGGCCGAAACCGGGCTCGCCAAGGAGGACATCGGGTTCTGGTGCTCGGGGTCGTCGGACTACCTCGCGGGCCGGGCGTTCTCGTTCATCGCGGCGGTCGACGCCATCGGCGCGTTCCCGCCGATCAACGAGTCGCACGTGGAGATGGACGCGGCGTGGGCGCTCTACGAGGCGTGGGTGAAGATCCGCACCGGCGAGGTCGACACGGCGCTGGTCTACGGCTTCGGCAAGTCCTCGGCGGGCGACCTGCGCCGGACCCTCGCGCTGCAGCTCGATCCCTACTCGGTCGCGCCGCTGTGGCCGGACTCGGTGAGCATCGCCGGGCTGCAGGCCCGGCTCGGCCTGGACGCCGGCGACTGGACCGAGCGCGACATGGCGGCCGTGGCCGCTCGAAGTCGTGCCGCCGCAACGGAAAACCCCAGAGCACAGGTGTCCGGATCGGTCGAGGCCGAGGATCTGCTCGGCGCGCCCTACCTCGCCGATCCGCTCCGCGCGCACGACTGCGCGCCGATCTCCGACGGCGCCGCCGTCGTCGTCCTGGCGAGCGCGGACCGGGCCCGGGAGATCCGCGAAAGGCCCGCCTGGATAACCGGTTTGGAGCACCGCGTCGAGTCGGGCAGCCTCGGCTCCCGCGACCTGCGCCGATCGGCTTCGACCACCGCCGCGGCGCGTGCCGCCGGGGCCGACGGCATCGAAGTCGCGGAACTGCACGCGCCGTTCACCCACCAGGAAATCCTGCTGCGCCGGGCGATCGGGCTCGACGACTCGGTCGCGATCAACCCCTCCGGCGGCGCGCTCTGCGGCAATCCGATGTTCGCGGCCGGCCTGGCCCGCATCGGCGAGGCCGCGGCGCGCGTGATGGACGGGCGGGCCGGGCGGGTGCTGGCGCACGCGACCAGCGGCCCGGCGCTGCAGCAGAACCTGGTCTGCGTGATGGAGGGAAGGTCCTGATGGGCAAGCGGTCGGCGGCGGTCCTCGGGACCGGCCAGACGCACCACACCAGCAAGCGGCTGGACGTCTCGATCGCCGGGCTGTGCCGGGAGGCCGCGGAGCGGGCGCTGGCCGATGCGGGCCTGGACTGGCCGGACATCGACGCCGTCGTGGTCGGCAAGGCGCCCGACCTGTTCGAGGGCGTGATGATGCCGGAGCTGCATCTCGCCGATTCCCTCGGCGCCACCGGCAAACCGCTGCTGCGGGTGCACACCGCCGGATCGGTCGGCGGCTCGACCGGCAACGTCGCGGCCAGCCTCGTGCACGGCGGCGTGCACCGCCGGGTGCTCGCGGTGGCGTTCGAGAAGCAGTCCGAGTCGAACGCGATGTGGGCGCTGTCGATCGTGCCGCCGTTCACCATGCCGGTCGGCGCGGGCGCGGGCGGCTACTTCGCCCCGCACGTCCGCTCCTACATCCGCCGCTCCGGGGCGCCCGGGCACATCGGCGCCATGGTCGCGGTGAAGGACCGGCGCAACGGCGCCCGGAACCCGTACGCGCACCTCAAGCAGGACGACATCACGCTGGAATCGGTGCTGGCCTCGCAGGTGCTGTGGGATCCGATCCGCTACGACGAGACCTGCCCGTCCTCCGACGGCGCGTGCGCCGTGATCATCGGCGACGAACCGGCGGGCGGCCCGGCCGCGTGGATCCACGCCACCGCGATGCGCACCGAGCCGACCACCTTCGCCGGGCGCGACCAGGTGAACCCCCAGGCCGGGCGGGACGCGGCCGCGGCGCTGTGGAAGCAGGCGGGCATCACCGATCCGCTGTCCGAAGTGGACGCCGCGGAGATCTACGTGCCGTTCTCCTGGTTCGAGCCGATGTGGCTGGAGAACCTCGGCTTCGCGGCCGCCGGTGAGGGCTGGAAGCTCACCGAGGCCGGGGAAACCGCGCTGGGCGGCCGGCTGCCGGTCAACCCGTCCGGCGGCGTGCTGTCGTCGAACCCGATCGGCGCGTCCGGGCTGCTGCGGTTCGCCGAGGCGGCGATGCAGGTGACCGGCAAGGCGGGCGAGCACCAGGTGGACGGCGCCCGCACCGCGCTCGGCCACGCCTACGGCGGTGGCTCCCAGTACTTCTCGATGTGGGTCGTCGGAGCCCAGAAACCGGGGGAACGATGAAGTTCACGCTGTCCGTCGCGATGAGCCCGCTCGACCAGCTCACCGAGCTGGCCCGCACCGCCGAGGAATGCGGCTTCGACTCGGTCGCCCTGCCGGATTCGCTGTTCTACTCCGAACAGGTCTCGGCGGCCTACCCGTACACCCCGGACGGCTCGCGGATGTGGACCGCGGAAACGCCGTGGGCGGACCCGCTGATCGCCGCCGCGGCGATGGGCGCGGCGACCTCGCGCCTGCGGTTCTACACCTCGGTCCTCAAGCTCGGGCCGCGCAATCCGGTCCTGCTGGCGCGACAGCTGGCGTCGGTCGCGGTGCTCACCGGCGACCGCTTCGGCCTGGGCATCGGGCTCGGCTGGGCGCCGGAGGAGTTCGAGTGGTGCGGCGCCCCGTACGCGAAGCGCGGCGCGCGGGTGGACGAGGCGATCGAGGTCCTGCGGTTGATCCTCGGCGGCGGAATGGTGGAGTACCACGGCGAGTTCTTCGACTTCGACCGTCTGCAGATGAGCCCGGCACCGGCGCGCCCGGTGCCGATCTACGTTGGCGGGCACACCGATGCGGCACTGCGCCGGGCGGCCCGGGTGGGCGACGGCTGGGCATCGGCGATGATGGGCATCGACGACCTGCGCAGCACCATCGGCCGGCTCGCCGAGCTGCGCGCGGAGTGCGGGCGAGCGGGTGAGCCGTTCGAGATCCAGGCGGTCTGCGTGGACCGCTTCGGCGCCGACGGCTACCGGGAACAGGCGGAGATCGGCGTGACGGACGCGATCGTGGTCCCCTGGCTGTTCGACGGCCACGGCTTCGACGCGGACCTGAGCGCCAAGCAGGCGTCGATCGCCAAGTTCGCCGAGGAAGTCATCGGTAACGTGTGACCGCAACCCGGGCCGGGCGCTCTCGCGAAACCGAGGTTCACCAGACCAGGAGGCGGAACGTGGCCGAGGACAGCAAGGGCGTGCACTGGGCGGCGACGCGCGAGCCGCACCCGGCGCGCGAAGCGGCGCTGGCGTCGATGAGCGCGGTGGCGCGCGGCGCCAAGGACGAGTGGGTGGCGCTGTTCGCGCCGGACGGCGTCGTGGAGGACCCGGTCGGCCCGTCGATCTTCGATCCCGAAGGCCGTGGCCACCACGGCCGCGAAGGCATCGCCGCCTTCTGGGACCTGGCGATCGCCCAGGCCGACCGCATCGAGTTCCACATCGACGACTCCTTCGCGGCGGGCCGCGAAGTCGCCAACGTCGGCCGGATCACCACGTTCCTCCCGGACGGCAACGCGATGGACGCCGAAGGCGTGTTCGTCTACCACGTCGACGACGCCGGCCTGATCCGCTCGATGCGGGCGTTCTGGGAATTCGACCGCGCAATGGCCACCATCCGCCAGGCGAACTGACACCGGCCCGATTCCCGACTTCAGGGGTCGTTCCAGGATGGCCAAGGGCAAGCCCATCCCGAAGACTCCGATGCCTGACGGGATGGCGTTTTCGCGCAGTGACGACTCCCCTTCACGCGGGGCGCTGATTTCGCGCGAAATCGCCGCCCCGCGGTCCCGCCTCACACGTACCCGCGCCCAAACCGAAACGAGTCCTGCAAATCGGAAACCCGCCTCGCCGATTTCACCCGATGGGCGCAGGCCCTGACCAACTAGAGCCGGTGCCGGACTTCCCGATTTCGGCGCCGTTTCAGCAAGGGACGCGGCCCGCGTGAGGCCTGGCCGCCGGGAACGCCTGGCGGCGTTTTCGCGCGAAACCGGCGCTCCGCGTGAGGGCGGGGTGACGGTTTCGCGCGAAAACGGCGCCCCGTCAGCCACCCGGCGCCTTCGGGATGAGCCCTTCTGGAACGACCCCGTGGGCAAAATCGGGCGCTCTGAACGCGCGGCATCCCCGACCGGGTCTTCCCGGCCGGGGGTACCGCTCGGGTGATCAGGTGTACTGGACCTGGACTTCCTTGATCCCGTTGAGCCAGCCGGAGCGGAGGCGGCGCGGGTCGCCCACCCGCTTGATGTCCGGCATGTGATCCGCGATCGCGTTGAAGATCAGGTCGATCTCCAGGCGCGCCAGGTTCGCGCCGAGGCAGTAGTGCGCGCCGTTGCCGCCGAAGCCGACGTGCGGGTTCGGGTCGCGGGTGATGTCGAAGCGCTCCGGCTCGTCGAAGACGTCCGGGTCGAAGTTCGCCGAGCTGTAGAACATCCCGACCCGCTGGCCCTTCTTGATCTCCACGCCGCCGAGCTCGACGTCCGTCGTCGCGGTGCGCTGGAACGCGACCACCGGCGTCGCCCAGCGCACGATCTCGTCGGCCGCCGTCGACGGGCGCTGCTCCTTGTAGAGCTCCCACTGGTCCGGGTTGTCCATGAACGCGAGCATGCCGTGGGTGATGGCGTTGCGGGTGGTCTCGTTGCCGGCCACCGCCAGCAGGATCACGAAGAAGCCGAACTCGTCCGAGGTCAGCGCGTTGCCGTCGATGTCGGCCTGCACGAGCTTGGTCACGATGTCGTCCATCGGGCAGCCGCGGCGCTCTTCGGCCATGTTCGCGAAGTAGCCGAGCATCTCGGCGGCGGCGACCTCCGGCTGGATGTCGTACTCCGGGTCGTCGTAGCCGATCATCTGGTTCGACCAGTCGAAGATCTCCTTGCGATGCTCCTGCGGCAGCCCCAGCAGCTCCGCGATCGCCTGCAGCGGCAGCTCGCAGGCCACGTCGGTGACGAAGTCACCGGTGCCGCGCTTGCGCGCCTCCGTGGCGATGTGCTGCGCCCGGTCGCGCAGCGCGGCCTCCAGGCTGTTGATGGCCCGCGGGGTGAAGCCCCGCTGCACGATCTTGCGCAGCTTGGTGTGCTGCGGCGGATCCATGTTGATCATGATGAACCGCTGCAGCTCGATCTGCTCGCGGCTCATGCTCTCGTTGAACCGGATCACGGCGGTGTTCTCCCAGGTGGAGAAAACGTCGCTGCGCCGGGAGACCTCCTTGACGTCGGCATGCCTGCTGACCACCCAGAACCCGCCGTCGTCGAACCCGCTTCGACGGTCGGGCTGCTGGTTCCACCACACCGGCGCGGTGCGGCGGAGCTCGGCGAACTCGGCCAGCGGCAGCCGTTCGGCGAGCAGGTCGGGATCGGTGAAGTCGAAGCCCTCCGGAATGCGCGGTGCGACCACGGATACCTCCTACAGCGGCGCGAGATCCGACCGAAGAATTGGAACGGGTTCTAAGCAAGAGAACCACACTTCCAAGATTCAGTAAACCCCTGTAACTAACCTTGAATCGAGCAAGAGAACGCACTTTCGATCATGCTTGATTCGAACTCTTGTAAAGGCATCAGAACGTGTTCTAGTTTTGAGCGCGGAGACCGTGCGAGAGGAGATCCAGGTGGGCAATCCGGTGATCGTGGAAGCGGTCCGCACGCCGATCGGCAAGCGCCGCGGCCGGCTCTCGGGGCTGCACGCCGCCGAGATCCTCGGCGCCGCGCAACGCGGCCTGCTCGACCGCGCCGGCATCGACGCCGCCGAGGCCGACCAGGTGATCGGTGGCTGCGTGACCCAGGCGGGCGAGCAGTCGAACAACGTCACCCGCACGGCGTGGCTGAACGCCGGCCTGCCGCACCAGGTCGGGTGCACCACGGTCGACGCGCAATGCGGGTCGGCGCAGCAGGCCACGCACCTCGTCGCGGGCCTGATCGCCGTCGACGCGGTGCGGGTCGGCATCTCCTGCGGCGTCGAGGCGATGAGCCGCGTGCCGCTGCGCAGCAACCTCGGCACCGACGTGGGCATGCCGCGCCCGGACACCTGGGACATCGACCTGCCGAACCAGTACGAGGCGGCGGACCGCATCGCCGAGCGCCGCGGCATCGGCCGCGAAGAGCTGGACGCCTTCGGCCTGCGCTCCCAGGACCGAGCGCAGGCGGCGTGGCGGGAGGGCCGCTTCGACCGCGAGATCGTCCCCGTCCGCGTTCCCGGCGGCGACCCGGTGACCCGCGACGAGGGCCTGCGCGAAACCAGCATGCAGGCCCTCGGCGGCCTGAAACCCGTTCTGGAGAACGGGATGCACACGGCCGGGACGTCGTCGCAGATCTCCGACGGCGCGGCGGCGGTGCTGCTGGCAGACGCCGACCGGGCCGCCGAGCTCGGCCTGCGGCCGCGCGCCCGGATCGTCGCGCAGTGCCTGGTGGGCGGCGAGCCGTACTACCACCTGGACGGGCCGGTGCAGGCCACCCAGCGGGTGCTGGAGCTCAGCGGCATGAAGATCGGGGACATCGACGTCTTCGAGGTGAACGAGGCGTTCGCCTCGGTGGTGCTGTCGTGGGCGGCGGTGCACGAACCGGACCTGGACCGGGTCAACGTCAACGGCGGCGCGATCGCGCTGGGCCACCCGGTCGGCAGCACCGGGGCCAGGCTGATCACCACGGCCCTGCACGAGCTGGAGCGCCGCGACGCCACGACGGCGCTGATCACGATGTGCGCCGGCGGAGCCCTGGCCACGGGCACGATCATCGAACGGCTGCGCTAGAGGCGTCGAGGTGAACGGCCCGTTCGCTCCGCCAAACGAGACGAACGGGCCGTTCACCCCATCTTCTCGACCCCGACACACACCTCCGATATCGAGGTGAACGGACCGTTCACCTCGATAGACAAGACGAACAGGCCGCTCGCTCGAACACCGACGCGCACCACCAGCAGTGCAGTGAACGGCCTGTTCACCTCACTAGACGAGGCGAACAGGCCGTTCGCGTCGGGCGCTCACAGCCAGTCGTCGGGGTGGATCGTGGTGAGGAACAGGTCGAGATCCGTTGGCGGGGACTGCGGCGTCGGGGCGAGCCCCGCGTAGGCGCCCCGGTAGAACAGCAGCGGTGCGCCGGCAGCGGTTTCGCCGAGGGACCGGACGCGGCCGATGGCGATGTAGTGGTCGCCCGCCTCGTGCACCGCCTCGATGTCGCAGTCGATCCAGGTCAGCACGCCGTCGAGGATCGGGGCGCCCGACGGGGCCGGGTGCCAGCGGAGGCCCGCGAACTTGTCGTCGCCGCTGCGGCCGAACACGGAGCTGACCGGTCGTTGCGACTCCGCCAGGACGTTGACGCAGAACCGCCCCGCCCGCTCCAGCACCGGCCAGGCCCGGGACGTCCGGGCCGGGCAGAACAGGACCAGCGGCGGATCCAGGGACAGCGCCGCGAACGACTGGCAGGCGAAGCCCACCGGCCGCTCGCCGTCCGTCCCCGTCACCACCGTGACGCCGGTGCCGAAGTGCCCCAGCACCCGCCGGAACACCGCCGGCTCCGGGGCGAGCGACACTCGTGCCTCGTCGCCGCTCATGGGCGGGCGCCGACGCTGAAGTCGTGGCCCCACAGGCTGACCGCCGTGCTCTCGCGGGCGATCCAGTCCTCGTCGTCGACCTGCCTGCCCTCACAACCGAATTCGACGTCGAAGCCACCTGGCGCCTTCATGTAGAACGACAGCATCAGGTCGTTGACGTGCCGCCCCAGCGTCGCCGACATCGGCACCTTCCGCCGCTGCGCGCGGTCCAGGGTCAGCCCGACGTCGTCGACGTCGGCGACCTCCACCATCAGGTGCACGATCCCGCTCGGCGTCGGCATCGGCAGGAACGCCAGGCTGTGGTGGCGCGGGTTGCAGCCGAAGAACCGCAGCCAGGCCGGGTCCCCGTCCGCGGGGCGGCCGACCAGTTCCGGTGCCAGCCGCATCGAATCGCGCAGCCGGAAGCCCAGCACGTCCCGGTAGAACCGCAGCGCCGCCTCGTCGTCGTGGGTGGACAGCACCACGTGCCCGAGGCCCTGCTCCTCGGTGACGAACCGGTGCCCGTACGGGCTGACCACGCGGCGGTGCTGCAGCGCCACCCCGTGGAAGACCTCCAGCCCGTTGCCGGACGGGTCGTTGAAGCTGATCAGCCCGTTGACCCGGCGGTCGGCGAGCTCGTCGGCCGTGCCTTCCTTGTACGGCACGCCCGCGCTCTCCAGCCGGGCCCGGACCTCGTCCAGCTCCCCGGAGTTGGCGACCTCCCAGCCTGACGCGGCGAGCCGGTCCTGCTCGCCGGGCAGGATCACCAGGCGCGCCGGGAAGTCGTCCATCCGCAGGTACAGCGCGTCCGGGTCGCCTCCGGTGCCTTCGATCATGCCGAGCACCTTCAGGCCGAACACCCGCCACGCCTCGACGTCGGTCGCCTCGATGCGCAAGTAGCCGAGCGAACGAATGCCCACGGCGGGCCTCCTATTGATCGTCTTGACTGTGGCTTGCGTGGCGGTGCGAGCCGAGTCCCACACCGCAAGCGGCTGACGCCGCTGGTAAAACAGGTCCCTCAGGTCAGTCGAGCAGGAAATCCTTGGCGATCCGGTTGAATTCGGCGAATTTCTCCACCTGTGCCCAGTGCCCGCACTGGCCGAACACGTGCAGCTGCGCGCGTGGGATCAGCTTCAGCGCGACCAGCGCGCCGTCCAGCGGGTTGACCCGGTCCTCGCGACCCCAGATGAGCAGGACGCGCTGCCGCAGGCGGTACGCCTCCCGCCACAGCATGCCTTCCTCGAAGGTGTCCGGGTGCATGAACGACGCACCCATCGCCCGCATCGCGGCCAGCGACTCGGGGGACGAGGCGGCGGCGTAGCGCTCGTCGACGAGCTCGTCGGTGATCAGCGACTGGTCGTAGACCATGGCCCGCAGGAAGTCGGCGAGCTTCTCCTTGCTGGGACCCGGCGGCGCGCCGAAGGCGCTGAGCTTGCGGACGCCCTCGGTCGGGTCCGGCGCGAACGCGTTCAGGCTCAGGCCGCCGGGGCCCATCAGCACCAGCCGCCCGGCGCGGTCCGGGTGGTTCAGCGCGAAGCGCACCGCCGTGCCGCCGCCCAGCGAGTTGCCCAGCAGGTGGGCGCGTTCGATGCCGAGCTCGTCGAGCAGCTCCAGCAGCGCGGTCGCGCTGTGCGTGAAGTACTGGCCGTGCTCGGTCGGCTTGTCGGAGCGGCCGAAGCCGGGCTGGTCGACCGCGATGGCGTGGAAGTCCTCGGCGAAAACACCGATGTTGCGGGAGAAGTTGCTCCACGACGAAGCCCCTGGCCCCCCGCCGTGCAACATGACCACTGTGGACGCCGACGGGTCGCCGGCCTCGTGGTAGTGCAGGGTCAGTCCGGACGGCAGCTTCGCGGTCCGGCTCGTCGTGTCGAAATCGACCGTCATCGGACGTCCAATCGACGGATGTCTACCCAAGGGTGAAACGCCGCCAATCCGGGGACCACATCTGCCAGGATTCGCGATGTCCACCACGATGATCGGATTTGCACGTCAACTCCTATCATCTGTTACATGGCAGGCACATTGGTGAAGCGGGCATACAAGTACCGCTTCTACCCCACCGAGGAGCAGGCAGCCGAGCTGTCACGCACCTTCGGTTGCGTCCGCAAGGTCTACAACCTCGCGTTGGACGCGCGGACCCGCGCGTGGTTCACCGAGCAACGCCGGGTGAACTACGCGGATACTTCCGCGATGCTCACGGCCTGGAAGAAAACTGAGGGCCTCTCGTTCTTGTCCGAGGTTTCGAGCGCGCCTCTGCAACAGTGCCTGAGGCACCGGCAAGGAGCGTTCGTCGCGTTTTTCGGCAAGCGTGCCGGCTACCCCCGCTTCAAATCCCGCAAACGCTCCCGCAGCTCGGCCGAGTACACCAGGTCCGGGTTCCGGTGGCGCGACGGCCGCCTGACCTTGGCGAAAATGCGTGAGCCGCTCAACGTCGTGTGGTCCCGCCCGTTGCCCGTGGGGGCGAAACCATCGACGGTCACGGTGTCGCGTGACGGCGCTGAACGATGGTTTGTGTCGATCTTGGTCGAGACGAGCATCCCCCGTGGAACCGCCGCGAGCCGCACAGTCGGATCGGACATGGGACTCACATCGGTGGTGACGCTCTCCACAGGGGAGAAGGTCAGCAACCCAAAGCACGAGGCCCGGGCGCACTGGCGACTCGCACGTGCCCAGCGAGCCCTGTCTCGCAAGCAGAATGGCAGTAACAACTGGGAGAAAGCGCGCTTGGAGGTCGCGCGGGCGCACGCAGAGATCGCCGATCGACGACGTGATCACCTGCACAAGCTGACGACTCGACTCGTTCGCGAAAACCAGGCGATCGTGATCGAGGACCTGAACATCCGCAGCATGCGCAAGAACAGGAGCTTGTCTCGTGCGATCTCCGATGCTGCGTAGTCCGAGTTCCGTTGTGTGCTGAAGTACAAAACCGCGTGGTACGGCCGAGAGCTGATAGTGATCGACCGCTGGTTCCCTTCTTCGAAGATATGCTCGGAGTGCGGGAAACGTTCCGATTGCATGCCCTTGGGCATCCGCGAATGGACTTGTGGCTACTGTGCCGCCATCCACGATCGGGACATCAACGCAGCGCGGAACATCCTGGCCGCCGGGCCGGCGGTGTCGGCCTGTGGAGCTGGTGTGAGACCTCAACGGGAGACCTCCCGGACGGGGCAACCGGCCGTGAAGCAGGAACCATCCGGCGCGAGCCGGGCGGGAATCCCGACCTTCGGGTATGGGAGTAGTCAAACCATCGAATCCTTCACTGGGATGCCGAATTCTCCGGAACCGAACATCAGGTAGGCGCGCTCCAGGTCGTTGGCGGCGTGCACCCGGCCCGCGTGCGCGTCGCGCCAGAACCGCTGGATCGGCGTGCCCGACCACAGCGCCCGACCGCCGGAGTTCTCGAAGAGCCGGTCGATCGCCGAGATCGCCCGCGCCGTGCCGCGCACCTGGTCGCGCCGCGCCCGCAGCCGCAGCGACATCGGGACCTCCTCGCCCGCCTGCACCAGCGCGTACTCCTCGGCGAGGTTGTTCGTCAACTGCAGCCACGCCGCGTCGATCTCGCTGGCCGCCTCCGCGATCCGCACCTTCGCGAACGGGTCTTCCTTGGCCTTCTCCCCCGCGTACGCCGCCCGCACCCGCTTGGCCTGGTGCGCCACGTGCGCGTCGTAGGCGCCTTGGGCCATGCCGATGATCGGGGCGGTGATGGTCGACGGATGCACCGTCCCCCAGGGGAGTTTGTACAGCGGCGCGGTGTTGACCTGGTGCCCCGGGCACTGCGTCTTGGACATCGACACGAAGCTCAGCGCCCGGTGCTGCGGGACGAAGACGTCCTCCACGACGATGTCGTTGCTGCCGGTGCCGCGCAGGCCGACGGTGTCCCACACATCTTCGATCCGGTAGTCGCCCAGCGGGAGCAGGTACGTGCAGAAGTCGACCGGCTTGCCGTCATCGCCCAGCACCGGCCCGCCGAGGAACACCCACGACGCGTGGTCGCAGCCGGAGGAGAAGCTCCACCGCCCGCTGAGCCGGTAGCCCCCGTCGACGATGGTCGCCTTGCCCATCGGCGCGTACGACGAGGAGACTCGCGTCGCCGGGTCGTCGCCCCAGACTTCGTCCTGGGCCTGCTCCGGGAACAGGGCCAGGTGCCACGGGTGCACGCCGAGGATCGACGCCACCCAGCCGGTCGAGCCGCACGCGCTGCCGATGAGCCGGACCGCGCCGTAGAAGTCCAGCGGATCGGCTTCGTAGCCGCCGTAGCGCTCCGGTTGCAGCAGCGCGAAGAAACCGGCCTCCTGCAGGGCCGCGATGGTCTCGTCCGGGATCTTCCGGCCGTCCTCGGCCTTCTGCGCGCGGTCCCGCAGAACCGGCAGGAGTTCCCGCACCCGTTCGACGACTGCTCGACTGTCCTTCATCGGCCGCTCCCGTTTCCCGAGTGATCACAGGCTAGAACATGTTCTTATTCGTGTCGATCCCGCTGGAGTTCCAGCGCGATGTCGATGAGCTGGTCCTCCTGACCGCCGACGAGCTTGCGCTCGCCCGCGCGCACCAGCAGCGCCGCCTCGCTGACGCCGTAGCGCTCGGCCTGCCGGGCGGCGTGCTTGAGGAAGCTGGAGTACACCCCGGCGTAGCCCATCATCAGCGCCGAGCGGTCCAGCAGGCATTCCTCGGGCATCGCCGGGCGCACCACGTCCTCGGCCGCGTCGGCGATGGCGAAGAAGTCGATCCCGGTGCGGATGCCGAGCTTGTCGCACACGCCGACGAACGCCTCCACCGGAGTGTTCCCCGCCCCCGCGCCGAAACGCCTTGCGCTGCCGTCGATCTGCACCGCGCCGGCCCGTGCCGCGGCGACGGAGTTGGCGACGGCGACGCCGAGGTTCTCGTGCCCGTGGAAGCCGACCTGCGCCTCGCCGCCGACCTCCGCGACGAGCGCCGACACCCGCTCGGCCACCTGCTCCAGCACCAGCGCGCCCGCCGAGTCGACGACGTAGACGCACTGGCAGCCCACGTCGACCATGATCCGCGCCTGCTTCGCCAGCGACTCCGGCGGCTGGGAGTGCGCCATCATCAGGAAGCCGACGGTCTCCAGGCCCAGCTCGCGCGCGAGGCCGAAGTGCTGCTCCGACACGTCGGCTTCGGTGCAGTGCGTGGCGATCCGGCACACCGAAGCGCCGTTGTTGCGGGCGATGACGATGTCGTCGGTGACGCCGACTCCCGGCAGCATCAGCACGGCGATCTTGGCGTTGCGCGCCGTCTCGGCGGCGATGGTGATGAGTTCTTGTTCGGGCGTGCGGGAGAACCCGTAGTTGAACGACGAGCCGCCCAGCCCGTCGCCGTGGGTCACCTCGATGACCGGCACTCCCGCGCCGTCCAGCGCGGTGACGATGTCGCGCACCTCCGCCGCGGTGAACTGGTGGCGCTTGTGGTGCGAGCCGTCGCGCAGCGACGTGTCGGTGATCCGCACGTCCAGAGCGCCGGAGTAGGTGTTGGGCAGGTCGGTCATGCCAGTTCCGCCTCTCCGCGTTTCACAGTTGTGGTTGCGGCCGGCTCAATCTCGCGTTTCGCGGTTTCTTGCGGCTGGTTCGCGTCACGTTCCCCCAAGGTGCGGCTGAGGAGGACTGGGGTTGACACAGGGCTACTCATGCCACTGCCTCCTTGCCGACCAGCTGCTCCCCCACCCGCACCGCGGCGGCGGTCATGATGTCCAGGTTCCCGGAGTACGGCGGCAGGAAGTCGCCCGCGCCCTCGACTTCGACGAAGATCGCCGCGCGCGCCATGCCGCCGGTGGCCGGCGACGGCTGGTCGAACTGCGGCTCGGCGAGCAGCCGGTAGCCGGGCACGTACTCGGCGATCTCGGCGGCCATCTTGGTGATCGACGCGCCGATCGCGTCGGTGTTGGCGTCGGCCGGGATGGCGCAGAAGATCGTGTCGCGCATGATCACCGGCGGATCGGCCGGGTTCAGCACGATGATCGCCTTGCCGCGCTCCGCGCCGCCCAGCACCTCGATGCCGGTGCTGGTGGTGCGGGTGAACTCGTCGATGTTGGCGCGGGTGCCCGGCCCGGCCGACACCGACGCGACCGACGCGACGATCTCGGCGTAGGCGACCGGCACCACCCGCGACACCGCGTGCACCATCGGGATGGTGGCCTGGCCGCCGCAGGTGATCAGGTTCAGGTTCGGCGCGTCGAGGTGCTCGTCGAGGTTCACCGGCGGCACCACGTAGGGCCCGACGGCGGCCGGCGTGAGGTCGATGGCCCGGATGCCCGCCTCGGCGTAGCGGGGCGCGTTGGCCCGGTGCACCTTCGCCGAGGTGGCTTCGAAGACCACGTCGGGGCGGTGGTTGTCCAGCAGCCAGTCCACGCCGTCCGCGCTCGCCGCGACCCCGAGATCCGCCGCCCGGCGCAGCCCAGCGCTGGCCGGGTCGATGCCGATCATCCACCGGGGTTCGAGGTGCGCGGAGCGGCTCAGCTTGTGCAGCAGGTCGGTGCCGATGTTGCCGGATCCGACGATCGCCGCGGTCGCCTTGCCCATTCCGCCTCCTTTCTGCAGGTCAGGTGTCGTGAGTGGTTGTGGTCGCCAGGGCAGCCACAACCACTCACGACCCGAACGACACCGACACGGAGCCCAGTTCGGCTCCCCCGCACCGGAAGTCGGCGCGGAATTCGTCACCGGGCGACACGTCGATCGCGCGGGTGCAGGAACCGGGCAGCACGACGTTGCCGGCCCGCAGCCGCACGCCGAAGTCGGCGACCTTCCGCGCCAGCCAGGCGACGGCGGTGGCGGGGTTGCCCAGCACCGCGTCGGACCGGCCGTGCTCGATGGCCTCGCCGTTGCGCCACAGCACCGCGCCGATCCGTTGCAGGTCAACGGAACCCGGGTCGATCCGCGCCGCGCCGAGCGCGAAGCCCGCCGAGGACGCGTTGTCGGCGATCGTGTCGACCAGGCTGATCCGCCAGTCCGCGATCCGGCTGTCGATCAGCTCGATCGCCGGCACCAGCGCCTCGGTCCCGGCCAGCACGTCGGCCTCGGTGCACTCCGCGGGCAGGTCCGCGCCCAGCAGGAACCCGACCTCGACCTCCACCCGCGGCACGCAGTACCGCCGCGGGTCGACCGGTTCGCCCTCGGGCAGCCGCATGCTCGCCAGCAGGTGCCCGTAGTCGGGCTCGGACACGCCCATCATCTGCTGCATGACCGGCGAGGTCAGCCCGACCTTGTGGCCGACGACCGGCTCGTCGCGCCGGCGCACGTTCAGCAGCTGGATCTCGTAGGCGTCGACCGCGTCCAGCCGCGGCACCGTTTCCACCAGCGGCGGTATCGGCGCGCGATCGCGCTCGGCGTCCCAAAGCCGCTGCGCCACCTCGGCGCGCGCGTCAGCTGCCAGCATCCGTTCACCCCTTCGCCGAGTTGAGCCCGGCCCGGCGGCCGGAGAACACGCAGTCGGCCAGCGACAGCCCGCTGATGTAGGACTCCGAGCACACGCCGACCGCCGAGCGACCGGCCGCGAACAGGCCGGGAACGGTGCCGCCGTGCTCGTCCCGCACCTGCCCGGTGCCCTCGTCGACGAGCAGCCCGCCGACGGTGAGCATCGGGCACGGGTAGGCCAGGCTCGGCCGGATCGAGACGTCCAGCAGCGCGAACGGCGGCCGGTCCAGGACCTGGACGAACTCGGCGGGTTTGCCCGCCGGATCGGGCTTCCCTTCGTGCGCAGCCATGTTGTGGCTGTCCACTGTGGTCTTCAGTCCCGTCGCGTCGACACCGGCTGCACGGGCGACCGATTCGAGCGTGTCGCCGGTCGCCGCGGTCGAGAGCAGGTACCGCGCTTGCAGCCGCTGGAACCACACCGTCTGGCTGCGCAGCTGCTGCTTGGCCAGCCGCTGCAACCGCTGGTCGACCAGTAGCCAGCCCCGCCCGCCGTGCCGCTCGACGAGCGCCTGCCCGTGCGCGGCGCCGTAGCGGGATTCGTCGCCGACCCGCCGGCCGTCCCGGTCGACGAGGACGCCGCTGAGCATCGCGCTGGGCGGGCTGATGAAACGCCATGCCGAGACCCGGTCCAGCTTGCCGACCGCGCCGCCGGCGTCCTGCCCGAGCCGGATGCCGCTGCCGTCGTCTCCCCGCGTGCCCAGCGGCAGCCCGCCCCGGTAGGCGGGCGCGAATCGCCGCATCATCTCCCGGTTGGCCACGAATCCGCCCGCAGCCAGGACCACCGCCCGGTCCGCGTGGATCCGCACGGCTTCGCCGCGCCGCTCCAGCCGCTCGACCCGGCCGTGCAGCAGCCGCGCCAGCTTCGGCACGTACAGCCCGGGTTTCGCCGCGACGCGGCTCAACGCCCGGTGCACGCGGCGAGCGGCTCCGCCGACGCGCTCGCAGTCCACCGCGCAGACCCGGCCATCGGCGTCCAGCACCAGCTCGCGCGCACGGGTCTCGGTGAGCACCTGGACCCCGGCCCGGCGCACCGCCTCCGCCAGCGCCGCGAACAGCACTTTCCCCGACGTGCCACGACCCTTCGTGCGGTGGCCTCGCGGGGCGGGCACGGCGATATCCCGGAAGCCGCCCGCCGCTTCACTGCCGGAGTAGTAGAGGTAGTGCCGGTTGCTCGGGTACGACGTCTTGTACGGGCAGAGGCTTCCCTCGAACGGCACGCCCTGCTGCTCCAACCAGGTGATCATGTCGGCGCTGGAGTCGCAGAACCGGCGGAGCGTGTCCGCGCCGACCGCGTCGCCGACCTCTTCCCGCAGGTATGCGTACATCTCCTCGGGCGTGTCCGGCACGCCGGCCGCGCGTTGCTGCCGGGTGCCGCCACCGGCGTAGACGACGCCACCGGACAGGGCGCTGGCACCGCCGCCGCCGAACCGGTCGATCAGCACGACGCGGGCGCCCGCGCGGGCCGCTTCGAGCGCGGCGCAGGCCCCGGCGACGCCGAAGCCGACGATCACCACATCGGCGTGCAACGCGCTGCGCTGGACCATCGCACCCCTCACAAGTTTGGAACAGGTTCTCTTCGTGAATTCATCGAGGCAAGTGCCTGTTTTCTGGCTACACCATAGCGCCACTGGCACAGAAATCTATAACATGTTTCAGTATTGACCGCGAGGTTGGCGCGAGGGAGGTGCGATGACCGCAGGGACACCCGATGCCCGCTCCGAGTTCGACGTCGTCGTGGTCGGCAGCGGCGCCGCCGGGATGACGGCGGCGCTCACGGCGGCCCGGCAGGGACTCGACGCCGTGCTCGTCGAGAAGGCGGCGAAGTTCGGCGGCTCCACGGCCCGATCCGGCGGCGGCGTGTGGGTACCGAACAACCACGTGCTCGCCGAGGCCGGCATCACCGACAGCCCGGAAGCCGCGAGCAACTACCTCGCCCACATCGTCGGCGACGCGGTCGACCCCGAACGACAGGCCGCTTTCCTGGCGGCCGGCCCGCGGATGCTCGCCGACGTCCTGCCGAGCACGCCGCTGCGCATGCGGTGGGTGCCCGAATACGCGGACTACTACCCGGAAGCCCCCGGCGGCCGGGTGCGCGGGCGATCCATCGAGTCCGCGCCACTGGACGGCCGGGTGCTCGGCGACCTGCTCGCCGACCTCGAACCCGGCTACGGCAAGGCCCCGGCGAACCTGGTCGTCACGCAGGCCGACTTCCGGTGGCTGAACCTGCTCGCCCGCCACCCGCGGGGCCCGCTGCGCGCCCTGCGGGTGGGCACGCGCTGGCTGCTCGCCCGGATCCGCGGGCAGCGCCTGCTCGCGCTCGGCCAAGCGCTGGCCGCGGGGCTGCGGGTCGCGCTGCGGGACGCCGGAGTGCCGGTGTGGCTGAACACCCCGCTGATCGACCTGGAGCACGACGACGGCCGGGTCACCGGTGTCGTCGTCGAGCACGCAGGCGAGCGCCGAACCCTGGTGGCACGGCGCGGAGTCGTGCTGGCCGCAGGCGGTTTCGAGCACAACGAGCAGCTGCGCAAGCAGCACCAGCGCGAACCGATCGGTACACAGTGGACCGTCGGCGCGAAGGCCAACACCGGAGACGCGATCACCGCCGCCCAGCGGCTCGGTGCGGCGACGGAGCTGATGGACGACGCGTGGTGGGGGCCGTCGATCCCGCTGCCCGGCGGGCCGTGGTTCTGCCTCGCCGAACGAACCCTGCCCGGCTGCATCCTGGTCAACGGCGACGGAGAGCGGTTCGTCAACGAGGCCGCGCCGTACGTCGACGCGGTGCACGCCATGTACGGCCCCGGCGACGGGCCCGGGCGGCACATGCCGACCTGGCTGATCGCCGACCAGCGCTACCGCAACCGGTACATGTTCGCGGGCCTGGGCCCGCGACAGCCGTTCCCGGGCCGCTGGTACAAGACGGGGGCCGTCCAGCGGGCGGCGACGGTCGAAGCGCTGGCCGAGCGCATCGACGTGCCCGCCGACGCGCTGCGCCGCACGATCGACCGGTTCAACGGCTTCGCCCGCAACGGGGTGGACGCCGACTTCCAGCGCGGCGACTCCGGATACGACCGCTACTACGGCGATCCGCGCAACAAGCCGAACCCGAGCCTGGGCGCGCTGGAGGTAGCGCCGTTCTACGCCGTGAAGATCGTGCCGGGCGACCTCGGCACCAAGGGCGGCCTGCGCACCGACGTGCACGCGCGAGTGCTGCGCGAAGACGGCACGCCCATCGAAGGCCTGTACGCGGCGGGCAACACCAGCGCCGCCGTGATGGGCCGCACCTACGCCGGACCGGGTGCGACCCTCGGCCCAGCGATGACCTTCGGATATCTCGCCGCGCAACACCTGGCAACTGAGGGGTGAATTCGGCAATGGGCTTGCGTAGCGGTGCGGGTAGCGGAACCTCAGACGACGTCTGGACTGTGGGAGCCCCGATTTATGTATGCCCAATACACGGCATCGGGGCTGTCCTCGCCAGACGACGTCTGAGAACCCGCGGCGGTGCAAGTCGAGTCCCCCACCGCATGCGGCTAACGCCGCATTTTCAAAAGCCTACTGAGGCGGTACGAGCGAAAGGGACGAGATGACGGCGGCAAACAACGACGAGGTGCGCACCATCGACGTCGGGACTCCACCGACCCGGTTCGCGCGCGGCTGGCACTGCCTCGGACCGGCCGAGCAGTTCAAGGACGGCCGACCGCACGCCGTGGAGGCGTTCGGCACCAAGCTCGTCGTGTTCCAGGGCGAGGACGGCGGCCTCAACGTGCTCGACGGCTACTGCAGGCACATGGGCGGCGACCTCACGCAAGGCACCATCAAGGGCAACGCGGTCGCCTGCCCGTTCCACGACTGGCGCTGGGCGGGCAACGGCCGCTGCACCGGAATCCCCTACGCCAAGCGGATCCCGCTGCGCGCCCGCACCAAGGCGTGGCCCGCGATGGAGGAGAACAAGCAGCTGTTCGTGTGGAACGACCCGCAGGGCAACCCGCCCCCGGCGGACGTGACGATCCCGCACCTGCCGGAGTCGTTCTCCGACGAGTGGAGCAACTGGACCTGGGACACCGTGCGCATCGAGGGCTCGAACTGCCGCGAGATCGTCGACAACGTGGTGGACATGGCGCACTTCTTCTACATCCACTTCGCGTTCCCGACGTACTTCAAGAACGTCTTCGAGGGCCACGTCGCCAGCCAGTACCTGACCACCAAGGGCCGCCCGGACATCGGCGCGGGCACCTACTCCGGTAGCGACAACCAGGTGCGCTCGGAGGCGTCGTACTACGGGCCGTCGTACATGATCGACCGGCTGTGGAACGAGTACCACGGCTACACCATCGAGACGATCCTGATCAACTGCCACTACCCGATCACCGCCGACTCGTTCGTGCTGCAGTGGGGCGTGCTGGTCAAGAAGCTGCCGGGGCTCTCCGACGAGCAGGCCGACAAGCTGGCGGCCAAGATCGCCAAGAACACCGGCGTCGGGTTCCTGCAGGACGTGGAGATCTGGCGGAACAAGACGCGGATCGACAACCCGCTGCTGTGCGAGGAGGACGGCCCGGTCTACCAGCTGCGCCGCTGGTACGAGCAGTTCTACGTGGACGTCGAGGACGTCAGCGAGGACATGGTGGCGCGGTTCGAGTTCGAAGTGGACACCGGCCGCGCGAACGAGGTGTGGGAGCGGGAAGTCGCGGAGAACCTCGCGCGCAAGCAGGCGGAGAGCTCATGACCTGGGCGAAGGCACCGGACCTGGCCGACCGGCCCGCGGCGCTGGCCAGGGTGCGCGAAGGCACGGCCGCCGACCGGGCCGACTACCTGCGGTCGGGGTTGTGCCCGGTGGAGTGCGCGCGCTGCGGCGTCCGCGTGCTGGCGAAGAAGAACAGCCCGCAGCACACCAGCATCCAGTGGACCGCCGAAGGCGCTCGCCGGTGCGCGACGTTCGCCGACCGCCCGGGCGAGGTCGCCGAGTCCTGCACCGACGTGCTGGAGAGCATCGACGCCGCCGCCCGCGACGGCTTGATCGAGACCCCACCGCACGGTCCCGACCGCAATTTCCATTGAAATCGAAGGTTCGATTTCAATGGAAATTGCGGACCAGACCCACCGGGCCCACCCAGACCTCAGGAGCCAGTGATGCCCGAACCCGCCCGACTGCGGGTCGCCGCGGTCATCGACGAGACCCGGGACAGCCGGTCGCTGGTGTTCGAGCCACCGCCGGAGTGGTCCTACCGGCCCGGCCAGTTCCTCACCCTGCGAATCCCCAGCGATCGCACCGGTTCGGTAGCGCGCAGCTACTCCCTGTCCAGCTCGCCGCACGTCGACGAGGCGTGGCAGGTCACGGTGAAGCGAGCCGGCTACGGCTCGAACTGGCTGTGTGACAACGTCGTCGCCGGGACCACTGTGGACGTTCTGCCGCCCGGCGGCGCGTTCACGCCGGGTTCGCTGGACGAGAACTTCCTGCTGCTCGCGGCGGGCAGCGGGATCACGCCGGTGCTGTCCATCGCGAAGTCGGTGCTGGCGGCCGGGACCGGGCGCGTGGTGATCGTCTACGCCAATCAGGACGAGGATTCGGTCATCTTCGCCGCCGAGCTCCGGGATCTGATCGCCCGGCACCCCGACCGGCTCGTCGTGGTGCACTGGCTGGAGTCGGTGCAAGGCCTCCCGACGGTGCCCGCACTGCGCGAGCTGATCAGGCCGTTCGCGGATCACGAGTGCTTCGTGTGCGGCCCAGGCGGTTTCATGGACGCCGCCTCGGAAGCGCTGAAGGACCTGGAAGTCCCGCGCGCCCGGACCCACGTCGAACGCTTCGTCTCCCTGAAGCGCAACCCCTTCGAGAAGAAGCGGCCCAAAGCGCCCGAACCGGCCGAGGACACCGCGACGATCGCGGTCGAGCTCGACGGGGAACACCACCGGTTCGCGTGGCCACGCCAGAAGCGCCTGCTGGACCTGCTCCTGGAAAAGGGCCTGGACGCGCCGTTCTCCTGCCGCGAAGGCGCGTGCAGCGCCTGCGCCTGCCGGATCCGGAGCGGCGAGGTGAAGATGCTCCAGAACTCGGTCCTCGACCAGGAGGACCTCGACGACGGGATCATCCTGGCCTGCCAGTCCCTCCCGATCACCGACGAGGTCCACATCACCTACGATTGAGGCCTCCGGCGAGCACGTCCGAGGCGAAGTCCGCCGCCGAGAGCGGCGGCCGCCCGAGGACCTCCTGAACGCCGGTTCCCAGCTCGGACTCCGCTTCCGCGCGGTAGTTGCGGTAGAGCGCGGCCAACCCCGCGACGTACTCGGCCGACAACCCTG
This sequence comes from Saccharopolyspora sp. NPDC045839, assembly GCF_056431645.1. Classification (NCBI taxonomy): domain Bacteria; kingdom Bacillati; phylum Actinomycetota; class Actinomycetes; order Pseudonocardiales; family Pseudonocardiaceae; genus Saccharopolyspora; species Saccharopolyspora sp. NPDC045839. Next base: position 217,406 of record NZ_JBWKKH010000011.1, on the reverse strand, counting down.
CGCGCACCAGTCCGGCCTGCCATTCGGCGTCGGGCACGACGTCTCGGTATCGGACCGGACTCCCCAGGACGGCGCCGAATTCGCCGGCCAACCGCTCGACGGTGATCCGCTCGGGGCCGCTGAGGAACAGCTGGCCACCGACCGGCCGCTCCGCGAGCAGCTCGGCGGCGGCCACCTCGGCGATGTCGCGGGTGTCGATGAAACCACGCGCCCCCGCCCCTCCCGGATCGGCGAGCGCCCCAGCGGCGATGGAATCGCGCTGGCCCAAGAAGTTCTGCAGGAACCGGTCCGGCCGCAGCACGGTCAGCTCCGGCACGCCCATCGCCTGCAGCCGGTCGACGACGACCTCGTGCGCCCCGGTGACCGGGTCGGGCTCGTCGGCGGTGCGCCACGGCAGGGCCCCCAACTTCACGATCCGCGTGACCCCGGCTTCCAAGGCCGCCCGCGCGAGGCCGATCTCGGCCTCCGCTTGACCCGAACGGTAGGGATGGGCGAGGTACAGGCGCTCGGCACCGTCCACTGCGGCGCGCACGTCGGTGGGATCGCCCGCGTCGCCGCGGATGACGCGACCGGCCACCGGCCCCAGCGAGGCGGCGGAGCGGTCGGAGCGGACCAGGTAGCGCACGTCGGGGTTGCCGCGCAGCAGTTCGGTGAGCTCGCGGCCGACGCTGCCGGTCGCGGCGGTGATGAGGATCTTCACCACCCGATCGTCCGGCGCGGCGCCCGGGCCGGCCAGCAACGAACCGGCCATCACTGGATATGTTCTGGCCATGCCGCGCACTGGTCGACCGCGCCGGGTGGTGGTCCCGGTCCTGCCCGGTCTGCCGCTGTTCGAGCTGGCCGCACCCGCCGAGATCTTCGGCACCGATCGCCGCGACCTGCATCCCGACTGGTACGAATTCTCCTTGTGCGCGGTCGGAAGCCGCTCCGTGCCGGTGCAGCCGACCGCGCGGCTGCGGCTGGACGCGGGAGTGGCCGCGCTGTCCGAAGCGGACACGGTCATCGTCCCGTCCTGCGACGCACCCGGAACGCCCGCACCGGCGTCGCTGCTGAGGGCGCTGCGGCAGGCCGGGCGCCGGGGTGCCCGCATCATCGGCCTGGGCGGCGGCACCTTCGTGCTGGCGCAGGCCGGGCTGCTGGACGGGCGAGCGGCCACCACCCACTGGATGTTCGCCGCGGAGTTCGCCCGGGAGCACCCGCAGGTGCGCGTGCGGCCCGACGCGCTCTACGTGCAGGACGGCCGCTACTTCACCGCCGCGGGCACCGCGGCGAGCATCGACCTGTGCCTGCGGCTGGTCGCCGACGATCTCGGCGCGGCCGTCGCCGCCCAGGTCGGCAGCCGGATGATCGCCTCCCCGCACCGCAGCGGCGACCAGGCGCAATCCCGGCCAGGACCGGCGAATCGCACCACGGGGCCGAGCCTGGCGGCGACGCTGGACTGGGCGATCAAGCGCCTCGACCGCGATCTACCGGTCGCCGAACTGGCCGAGCACGCCTCGATGAGCCTGCGCACCTTCAACCGGCAGTTCCGCCGGCAGGTCGGGATCAGCCCGGTCCGCTGGCTGACCCGGCAGCGGCTGTGGTTGGCCTGCCGGCTGCTGGAGACCACGGACCTGACGATCGAGCGCATCGCGCAACGCTGCGGCTACACCCACGCCGTGCCCCTGCGGCAGCACTTCCGGCGGGAGTGCGGGATGTCGCCCGGCGACTACCGCGCCCGCCACGGCGAGCGGTGACCTCAACCGACCGGCACCCGCGGTTCCGCATCGACGCTGGTCACGTGCCGTGAGTACCTGCAGGAACACTGATCAGCGCGCCGGCGGGATGTTGTGGTTCAGGCGGAAGAGGTTCTTCGGGTCGCGGGCCTTCTTCAGGGCGCTGAGGCGGTCGTAGTCCGCCGGGTCGTATGCCGCGCGGACGCCTTCCGGATTGGCGCTGCCGCCCGCCAGGAAGTTCAGGTTGCGGCCGCCCGTCGACCACGGGGACATCTCGCGCATGACGCGGCTCTGCAGCTCGCGGGCCGCGTCGACGGTGGCTTCGTCGACCTTGGAGTTGACGCCGAAGACGTACGGCGCGTCGCGGTGCCCGACGCAGTTGCCCGCCGGCCGGGACAGCGCGCCACCGAGGTGGCGGACCTCGACCACGCACCGCTGCGGCGCGTCGGGGCCGACCAGGTCGAGCAGCGTCTTGATCGCCGCGTCGTCGAAGTCGCGCAGCATCGCGTTGTCCGTGACGTAGCCCATCGGCTGGACCGGGTCGTTGTTGATCGAGCCGACCTCCCGGTACGGCATCTCGCGCACCGAGTCGATCAGCCGCGGCCCGACGGCCCGCAGCGGCTCGGTCAGCCGCTCCCCCGCCGCCGGATCACCGGAGTGCGCGATGCGCACGTGCACGACGTGGCGGCCGCGCAGCGGCTCCGGCAGGGCCGGAACGTCCGGGAACGGGACCAGCGCGACCGAGGAGGTCATCTCCTCCGGCAGGTCGCGGGTCCACTGCTGCCAGGTCCGCAGCACGTCGCCGATCAGGTGCGAGTCGAAGTACAGGCCGCCGCCGTAGAGGCTCGCGACCGGCATCAGGTCCACCTCCATGCCGGTCACCACGCCGAAATTGCCGCCCGCGCCGCGCAGCGCCCAGAACAGCTCGGCGTCGGATTCGGCGGTGACGCGGCGGAGCCGCCCGTCGGCGGTGACGATCTCGATGGCGCGCACGTGGTCCGCGGCGTAGCCGTAGCGCCGCCCGAGGTGCCCGAGGCCGCCGCCGAGGGTGTAGGACACCGCGCCGACGTGCGGTGCGCTGCCGGACAGGGGCGCCAGCCCGAACTCCGCCGCGGCCTCGACCACCTGGCCCCAGCGCACGCCCGCGGCGAACCACGCGGTGCGCCGCCCGGCGTCGATCCGGACCTCCGACATGCGACCGGTCGTGATCAGCACGCCGCCCTCGACCTCGGAGGCGATGCCGTGACCGGTGCTCAGCACCGCCACCGGCAGGTCCCGCGCCGCCGCGAACTCGACCGCCGCCCGCACGTCCTCCGCGTCGACCGCGCCCACCACGACCTGCGGTCGGCGCTGGTCGAAGGCCAGGAATCCGGAACGTTCGGCGTCGTAGTCGGTGTCTCCCGGCAGGAAAACCGGTCCCTGCACGCGGTCGGTCAGTGCGGCGAATTCGTTTGGTGCCATGCCAGGAACGTTAACCATCCTTGAGGACAGTTCTTGTCCTAAGTGGTGTGCGATCCTGAGCACATGACCACGACGCTGCCCGCCCGGTTGCTCCGCCTGCTGTCGCTGCTGCAGAGCCGCCGCGAGTGGTCCGGCGGCGAGCTCGCCGACCGGCTGGAGGTCACCGGCCGCACCGTGCGCCGCGACATCGACCGGCTCCGCGAGCTCGGCTACCCGGTCGAGAGCACCACCGGCACCGCGGGCGGCTACCGGTTGGCCTCGGGCAAGAACCTGCCGCCGCTGCTGCTCGACGACGACGAAGCCGTCGCGGTGGCGGCCGGGCTGCTCACCGCCGCGAGCGGCAGCGTGACCGGCATCGAGGAGAGCTCGATCCGCGCGCTGGCCAAGCTGGAGCAGGTGCTCCCGGCCCGGCTGCGCGGCCGGGTGGGGGCCCTCGCGGGCGCGACGGTGCCGGTGGTGGTGCGCGACGGCCCGCAGGTCGACGCCGGGACGCTGGCCCTCATCGGGGCGGCCTGCCGCGACCACGAAGTGCTGTCCTTCGACTACGAGAAGCGCGGCGGCGCAACGGAATCCCGGCGGGTCGAACCGCACAGCCTGGTCGCGGTGCGCGGCCTGTGGTACCTGATCGCCTTCGACCGCGATCGCGAGGACTGGCGCACCTTCCGCGCCGACCGCCTGATCCGGCCGCTGGCCACCGGCCGCCGCTTCGAACCGCGCGGCCTCCCCGCGGATAGCCCGGCCGCACATATCCGGCGCTCGATCATCGACGCGCCCTACCGCTACTCCGCCCGGATCACGGTGCAAGCCCCCGCCGAGACCGTGCGCGAGCACCTGCACCCGCTGCTGCCGGACCGGGTCACCCCGATCGACGAGCACAGCTGCACCGTGCGGCTCGGCGAAGACGCGCTGCCCGCGATCACCCGCCGTGTCCTCGACCTGGCCGTCCTCGACGCCGACTTCACCATCGACGCCCCGGACGACCTGCGCGATCACCTGCGATCACGTCTCGGGCGATTGCTCGACGTGCTGTCCGGGTAGCCGACCACGGTGAGTGCCCGAATTTCCCCCGAGAAACCGACCGTTTGCACCTTTTCCTCGAAGCGATCTCGGCCGACGTGAAGGCCGAGGGCACGAAGATCAGGAGTGAACCATGGGTGTCGGCGGTGCAATCCGAGCCAAAGTCGCGCAGTACCGAGGCCGGATCGCACTCCGATGCAGACCCCCGCACGTCCCGAACATGGACGAATGCCCGGCCGGCGGCGGCCACGCCCCGGTCCCGAAGCAGGGCGGCGGCGGCCGCGTCTGCGCCAAGTGCGGCGAGTCCTGCTGACCCTGGTTCCACCAGAGCATGCCTCGTGGCGGCTTTCGCCTTCGGCAGGCTGAAGTGAACGGACCGTTCACATCCTCTACCGGCACGAACGGTCCGTTCACTCCACACAAACAGCTCCTGCCGAAGTTCGGATGGCTGAAGCGAACGGACCGTTCACCTCGCCTACCGGCACGAACGGTCCGTTCACTCCACTCCAAAGCGCTCACGAGGTTCACGTCCGGGAGAGCACCAGGCCGCTGGTCGGGACGCCGGTTCCGGCGGTGACCACGACGTGCCCGACGTCGTCGACCTGGTTCACCGCCGAGCCCCGGACCTGCCGGACCGCCTCGGCGATGCCGTTCATGCCGTGGATGTAGGCCTCGCCGAGCTGGCCGCCGTGGGTGTTCAGCGGCAGCCGCCCGCCGAGCTCGATCGCACCGCCGGCGATGAAGTCCTTCGCCTCGCCGCGCCCGCAGAAGCCCAGTTCTTCCAGCTGCACCAGGACGAACGGCGTGAAGTGGTCGTAGAGGATGCCGACCTGGACGTCCTGCGGCCCGATCCCCGCCTGCCGCCACAGCTGCCGGGCCACCACACCCATCTCCGGCAGCGCCGCCAGGTCGTCGCGGTAGTAGCTGGTCATGGTGAACTGGCCGGCGCCGCTGCCCTGCGCGGCCGCGGCCACGACGGCGGGCGGGTGCGGCAGGTCCGCGGCCCGCGCCCGGCTCGTCACCACGATCGCCACCCCGCCGTCGCTTTCCTGGCAGCAGTCCAGCAACCGCAGCGGCTCGGTGATCCAGCGCGACGCCTGGTGGTCGGCCAGGGTGATCGGCCGCTGGTAGAACCAGGCGTGGGGGTTGGTCGCCGCGTGCTTGCGGTCGGCCACCGCGACACGGCCGAAGTCCTCGCTGGTGGCGCCGTAGTCGTGCATGTAGCGGCGGGCGAACATCGCGACCTGCGCGCCGGGCGTGGCCACGCCGACCGGGTACGACCAGCTGTTGTCCAGCCCCGACGAGGTCGGTGCCGCGGCGGCCGCGGCCTGCACCTGCCCGAACCGGCTCCCGGAGCGCTCGTTGAACGCCCGGTAGCAGACCACGACCTCCGCCACGCCGGTGGCGACGGCCATCGCGGCCTGCTGCACCGTGGCGCACGCCGCGCCGCCGCCGTAGTGGATGCGGCTGAAGAAGCTCAGCTCCGGGATGCCCAGTTCCCGGGCGACGGCCGTCTCGGTGTTGTTGTCCATCGTGAAGGTCACCAGACCATCCACATCGGACGGTTCCAGCCCGGCGTCCGCGAGGGCGGCCCGGACGGCCTCGGCGGCCAGCTGCAGCTCGCTGCGCCCGGAGTCCTTGGAGAACTCCGTCGCGCCGATCCCGACGATCGCCGCTTCGCCCGAGATCATCGCGCCACCTCCGGAAGTTCCACCCGGACCGTGCCGGTGACGTGCGTGCCGAGGCTGTTGCGGCCCAGCACCTCCACGACGAGCACGTCGCCGTCCCGCTCCAGGACCTGGCCGTGCATGGTCAGGACGTCGTAGGCGTAGCACGGCACACCGAGCTTGATCGCCACCCCGCGAACCAGGGCCTCCGGCCCGGCCCAGTCGGTGACGTAGCGCTGCACCAGGCCGGTGGTGGTGAGGATGTTGACGAAGATGTCCTTGGAGCCCTTGGCCACCGCGAGGTCGCGATCGTGGTGCACGTCCTGGAAGTCGCGGGTGGCGATGGCGGTGCTGACCACGAAGGTCGGCGAGACCTCGATGCGTTCCTCCGGCAGCGCGTCGCCGATGCCCACTTCGGCGAGCGACCGCGTTCGAGCCAGTGTCATGACGCCTTCGGCCTCCATCCGGGTAGCACCAGTTCGTCGTCGATCCGCTGGAAGTCGGCCACGACCCGCTGGCCGATCTCGACCGCCGCCGGGTCGACGCCGCGCAGCTCGCCGAGCATCCGCACGCCTTCGTCGAGCTCGACCAGAGCGACGACCAGCGGTAGTTCCTTGCCCGGCACCGGCGGGTGGTGGTGCACGATGTAGCTGTAGACCTCGCCGACTCCCTCGGAAACCAGGTAGGTCCGCTTGGTAGCGCCGCACTCGGGGCACATCGGCCCCGGCGGGTGCCGCAGCAGCCCGCACTGCCCGCAGCGCTGGATGCGCAGCTCGCCGGCCGCCGTGCCCTCCCAGAAGTACGCGGTGTCCCGGTCGATCGCCGGCCGGATCACGTCGGCGCCGGATCGTTGTTGCGGCGCTTCGGGTTTCCGCTCCGGCGGGCGGAACTTCAGGACCCGGAACAGCATTTCGGCCACCGGCTCGTCGCCGACGTACCAGGTGTTGCGGGTGGTGACGAACCAGCCTTCCCCGAGCCCGGTCTTCTTCGGCCCGACGACGCCGTCCAGCCGGGTGGTGACGGTGAGCTGCTCGCCGTGCCGCAGGTACCGGTGGTAGGTCTGCTCGCAGTTGGTCGCGACGACCGAGGTGTACCCGGCGTCGTCGAGCGCGGCCATCATCGCGTACAGCGGGTCGTCGGTGTCGCGGTCCGGGTGCAGGCCGCCCATCGTCCACACCTGCGCCATCGCCGGGGGCGCGACCGGTCCGCCGTGGACCGATGCGGCCGCATCGGCCGCCGAGGTGTAGACGGGGTTGGCGTCGCCGATCGCCTCCACCCAGTTGTTGATCATCGGGAGGTTCACGGGATCGCGCGCGGCTCTCGGGGCGCTGGGCCCGCGCTGCTGGATGCGGTCGGCGGCGGCCAGGATGGCGTCCGTCGCGGTGGCAGTGCTGGTCATGTTCCCTCCGGCTCAGCGCGGCACGCGTGGCAGGTCGAGCCCGGCAGTGGCGATCAGTTCGCGCTGCACCTCGTTGACCCCACCGCCGAAGGTGAGCACGAGGTTGCGCTTGTACTGCACGTCGAGCCAGGCGAACAGGTCAGCGGTGTCCACATCGGACGGATCGCCGTGGCGGCCGACGACCTCGGCCAGCAGCCGGCCCAGGTGCTGGATGCGCTCCGAGGAGAACACCTTGGTCGCCGAGGCGTCCGCGACGGCCACCGGCCCGAGCGCGGCCGCCGCCGCGACCTGCCAGTTGAGCAGCTCGTTGACCCGCTCGCAGGCGCGCACCCGCGCGAGGACCCGGCGCACGTCGGGCAGTTCGAGCAGCGGCGTGCCGTCCGGCGCGGCCCGGCCCCGTGCCCACTCGCGCACCCGGTCGCGCATTCCCGCGATGCGCCCGGCCGGGCCGAGCATGACGCGCTCGTGGTTGAGCTGGGTGGTGATCAGCTTCCAGCCCCTGTCCTGCTCCCCCACCAGCATGTCCACCGGCACCCGGACGTCCTGGTAGTAGCTGGCGTTGACGTGGTGCGCGCCGTCGCAGGTGATGATCGGCGTCCACGAGTAGCCGGGATCGCGGGTGTCCACGATGAGGATCGAGATCCCCTTGTGCTTGGGCGCATCGGGGTCGGTCCGGCAGGCCAGCCAGATGTAGTCGGCGTCGTGCGCGCCGGTGGTGAAGATCTTCTGCCCGGTGACCACGTAGGAGTCACCGTCCCGGACCGCCGCGGTGCGCAGCGAGGCCAGGTCCGTGCCCGCGTCGGGCTCGGTGTAGCCGATCGCGAAGTGGATCTCGCCGGCCAGGATCTTGGGCAGGAAGAACGCCTTCTGCTCGGGCGTGCCATAGGCCTGCAGGGTCGGCCCGACCGTTTGCAGCGTCACGGCGGGCAACTGCACGTCCGCCCGGGCGGCCTCGTTGGCGAAGATCAGCTGCTCGACGTCGCCGAAGCCGCGCCCGCCGTACTCGACGGGCCAGCCGACGCCGAGCCAGCCGTCCCGCCCCATCCGGCGCACCACGTCGCGGTGCGCGGAGCAGTGCCGGTCCACCGCCATCCGCTCGCGCTCATCGCGCGTCACGAGATCGCCGAAGTAGGCTCGCAGTTCGTCCTGCAGGGCGCGTTGCCCGGCGGTGAGTTCGATGAACATGCCCCTCCTCAGGCTCGCGCCGCGAGCACGTCCAGGCGGTGCTGCGCGCCGCCTGCCAGCCGGGCGAGGTCGGTGATCAGCGACGAATAGCGGTGCAGCGGGTAGGTGATGTCCAGGCCGAGGCCGCCGTGCAGGTGGTGGCAGGTCTGCAGCACCGCCGGGGCCTCCTCGGCGAGCCACCACGCGGCGACCGCCAGGTCCTCGGCCGCGTCGAGCCCGGCGGCCAGCCGCCAGGACGCGGACTGCGCGGCCAGGTGCACGGTGCGGGCGGCGATGTAGACGTCGGCGATCTGCTGGGCGACGGCCTGGAAAGCGGCCAGCGGCTTGCCGAACTGATGCCTGGTGCGCAGGTGTTCCGCGGTGTGGCCGAGCGCGCCGGCCACCGTGCCGTCACCCACGGCGCAGATGCCCGCGAGCGCGCATGCGTGCAGGTCGGCGAGCACCTCGCGGTCCGGCGCGCCGCCGAGGAACTCGCCGGGCGCATCGTCGAGGCGGACGGACCATTCGACGCCGGACGACGACCGCACCTGGTGCAGCGTCACGCCTCGCGCGGCCGGATCGACGAGGACGACTCCGGGACCGTCGGGTGTGCTCGCGGGGATCAGGATCCGGTGCGCGAGGTCGGCGTGCAGAACACCGGTCTTCGTACCGGAAACGCGGCCGTCCACCGCCTCGGTGCGCGGCTCGTCCGGCAGCGGCGACGACGGCTCGTTCAGCGCGGCGGTGAGAATCCTGCCGTCCAGCAGCTCGTCCTGCTGGGCGGGCGTGCCGTGGCGCGCGACCGGCAGGACGCCGAAGGCCAGCGTGCTCAGGGCGGGGACGTCGGCCGCCGCGCGCCCGATCTCGGTGAGGACGATCGCCGTCTCCAGCACGCCGAGTCCCGCCCCGCCCAGCCGCTCCGGCACCGCCAGGGACCGCAGCCCCGCGTCGCCCAACGCCTTCCAGATCGCCTCGTCGTAACGGGTTCCATCGCCTGGTGCGCCGCGACCGGATTCGCGTCGCAGCACCTCGGCGGCCAGATCTTGCACGGATTTCTGCGTTTCCCCGAAGGCGAACTCCATCCGACCCGCCCCATCCATCGCCCGGTATTGAAACTTGTTCTAGTAGTACCGGCAGGCGGACCGCATTGCAAGCGGTCGGATGCCCCGACAACGTTGACGACCGCGCCCAGACCCGGCGAAAGACAACAGGTTCTACCGGAACTGCCCAGTTCAGGAGGTAGGATTCCGGCGGCACCGAACCGGACCAGACGGAGGACGCACGTGACGCAGGGATCGGCCACCGACCGCGAGCAGCACCCCCCGATCCCGGCGGATCTGCGCGAGCTCGCCGAGCGGGCCACCGGATTCATGCCGCCGGCGGAGGGCCAGGCGCTCTACGAGGCGGCGCTGGAGCACCTCGGCACCGGCGTGGCGGTCGAAATCGGCACCTACTGCGGCAAGTCCGCCATCTACCTCGGCGCCGCGGCCCGCCGTACCGGAGGCCGGATCGTCACGGTCGACCACCACCGCGGCTCCGAAGAGCACCAGCCGGGCTGGGAGTACCACGACCCGAACCTGGTCGACCCGGTCGTCGGCAAGCTGGACACGCTGGGCGAATTCCGCCGGACGATCGCCGCGGCCGGCCTGGAGGACGAGGTCACGGCCATCGTCGGCCGCTCCGGAGCGGTCGCGGAGTTCTGGCGAACGCCGCTGTCGCTGCTGTTCATCGACGGCGGCCACACGGACACGGCAGCGAGCACGGACTACGAGGGCTGGGCGCACTGGCTGGCGCCGGGCGGAGCCCTGGTCATCCACGACGTCTTCCCGAACCCGGAAGACGGCGGCCAAGCGCCCTACCGGATCTACTGCCGAGCCCTGGAAACGGGAGCGTTCCGCGAAACCCGAGTCGTCGGCTCCCTCCGGGTCCTCCTACGCACAACGGGCGAACCAGGCACCCGCCCCTGAAGCCCGAACCCCCGAATCCCAAACGACCCCCAACGGGCCCCTGCCCCAAGGTCCACAGTTTCAACTGAAACCGCTACGGGTTCCAAGGAGCGTTTTCGATGCTCCGTGCGTGATGCCTGCGTCGCCGGGTCGCGAGTGGTCATGGCTGCTATAGCGACCATAGCCACTCACGACCCCTTGGGACCTGGCCTGATACCGCAGATCAGGACGAAAAGGCCCAAGGGAACCAGTGAGATCCAGTTTCAGTTAAAACTGGGCCTCACCGGTGTGTCTGGCCACGACACGCCGAAGGCTGTGGACAACTTCCGCAATTTCAATGGAAATCAGAGGTCCGATTTCCATTGAAATTGCGGATGGACCCGGTGGGCACCGACGTCAGCGGACGATCGACCAGGCGCCGAACGGTCCGTCAGGTGCCGGAGACGTTCTCGAGTTCGCAGCAGGGGACGTTCTCCAGCGGCAGGCCCACCGGGAGCTTCTCGCCCCGGAAGATGCCGTTGCCCGGCGTCGCGCGGGACAGCGCGTCCGCCGCCAGGACCACCGCTGCTCCGGTCCAGGTCGAACGCTCCTCCGGCCAGCGCTTGCCGTCCGCGTAGACCAGGCCCGTCCAGTACGAGCCGTCCGGGTCGCGCAGGTGCTGCATCGCCGCGAGCAGGTCACGGGCCCGGTCGTGCTCGTCCAGCGCATCCAGGCTCAGCACCAGTTCGCAGGTTTCCGCGCCGGTGACCCACGGGTGGTCGTCGACGCAGCGCACCCCGAGCCCGTCCACGACGAAGTCCGACCAGCGCGCGAACAGCCGCTGCCGCCCGGCCTCGCCGCGCAACGCCCCGCCGAGGATCGGGTAGTACCAGTCCATCGAGTACCGGTGCTTCGGCGTGAACGCCTCCGGGTGGTGGCGCAGCGCGTGCCCGAGCCGGCCCAGCGCCACCTCCCAGCCCGGCTGCGGCTGGTCCAGGTACTCGGCCAGCGCGAGGGCGCAGCGCAGGCTGTGGTGGATGCTGGAGCAGCCCGACAGCAGCGCCTCGCCGGTCGGGATGCCCGACTCCCCCACGGCCCAGTCGATCTCGCCCCGCTCCCGCTGCGCGGTGAGCACGAAGTCGATGGCGGCCCGCACCACCGGCCACATCCGCTCCGCGAACCCGTCGTCGCCGCTGATCAGCAGGTGGTGCCAGACGCCGACGGCCGGATACGCGCAGAAGTTGGTGTCCGACCCGGCGTCCTCGATCCGCCCGTCGCGGACCTGCAACGGCCAGGAGCCGTCCGGGCGCTGGGTCGCGCGCAGCCACTCGTAGGCGCGCTCGGCCTCGGCGAGCAGCCCGGTCGCGGCCATCGCCATCGCCGACTCGACGTGGTCCCACGGGTCCACGTGCCCACCCGGGAACCACGGCACCGCGCCGGAGGCCAGCTGCGTCGCGGCGATGGCCTTGCCGGTCTGGACGGCCGCCTCGGCGGACAGCACGCCCGGAACCTCAGGCCCCGGCACGGGCCGATCCCGGCTTGCCCAGGTAGACCGCGATGCTCTTGCCCATCACCGGGTCCAGCAGGCGCTCGGCGGTGCGGGTGATCCAGGGCCCCTTCATCAGGTCCCACACCAGCATCCGGTGGTAGAGCTTGGGCAGCGGGTGGTCGTCGTTGTCGGTGCCGACCGCGCACTTCAGCCACCAGTACGGCGAGTGCAGCGCGTGCGCGTAGTGCTGGAACGCCGGGCGCAGGCCCGCGTCGCGGAGCTTGCCGATCAGCTCGTCGGCGGAGTAGATCCGCACGTGGCCGCCCTCGACCTGGTGGTACTCGTCCGACAGCGCCCAGCAGATCTTCTCCGGCCACGCGCGCGGGACCGTCACGACCACCCGGCCGCCGGGCTTGACGACGCGCACCAGCTCGCGCATCGCCTTCTCGTCCTCGGGGACGTGCTCCATGATCTCCGAGGCGATCACGCAGTCGAAGTGCTCGTCCGGGAAGGGCAGCGCGAGCGCGTCACCGGAGACGGTCTGCGCGGCGGCGCCGTCGGGCACCTGGTTCTCGGCCTTCATCGCGGCGAACATCGCCGCCACGTTCTCCAGCTCCGCGACGTCCTGGTCGAACGCGATCACGTCCGCCCCGCGCCGGTAGAGCTCGAAGGCGTGCCGCCCCGCGCCGCAGCCCAGGTCCAGCACCCGCTGGCCCGGCTGCACACCGAGCTTGTCGAAGTCCACCGTCAGCAAGTTGCTCCCTCCCCGGCGCGCGCCCTCCGCGCGATCGCCTCGGCGTAGCAGTCGACCGTCGCCGCTGCCACCGATTTCCAGCTGTACTTCGCCAAAACCCGAGCCCGGCCGGCCGCGCCGAGCCGCTGCCGCCGATCGGCCGAGTCGAGCAGCCCGGCCAGCGCCGTCGCCAGCGCCTCGGCATCGCCGGGCGGCACGAGGTCGGCGCACTCGCCGTCCGGCCCGGCCACCTCCGGGATCGCCCCGGCGCGGCTGGCCACCAGCGGCGTCGCGCAGGCCATCGCTTCGACCGTCGGCAGCGAGAACCCCTCGTAGAGCGACGGCACGCAGGCCACTTCGGCGGAGCCGAGCAACTCCGCCAGCTCGGCGTCGCTGATGCCGCTGACGGTGCGCACCACGTCGCCGATGGCCAGCTCCTCGATGCGCTGCTCGGTCGGTCCGCCGGGCGTCGGCTTCGCGACCAGCACCAGCTCCACGGCGCGTTCGGTGCGCAGCTTCGCGACCGCCTCCAGCAGCGTGCCGATGCCCTTCATCGGGGTGTCCGCACTGGCCATCGCCACGATGCGGCCGGGCACCCGGGGCGCGGCCGGCGGCTTGAACACCTCGGCGTCCACGCCCAGCGGCACCACCTGCAGCTGCTTCGCGGCCACGCCGAAGTCGCGCCGGATGTCGGCGGCCGAGGACTCCGAAACGGTCAGCAGCTGCGGGATCCGGCGGGCCACCCGCGCCTGCATGCGGGTGAACCCGTACCAGCGGCGCACGCCGACCCGCCGCCAGCCGGTCGTCCCGGCCAGGTCGACCTGGCGGTCGTGCGTGATCGGGTGGTGCACGGTCGCGACCAGCGGAATCCCGGCTCGCTGCAGGGCGAGGAGGCCGTAACCGAGGCACTGGTTGTCGTGGATCACGTCGAACTCGTGACGCCGGGCTCGCAACAGCTTCGCCGCCCGCAGGCTGAAGGTCAGCGGTTCGGGGAAGCCGGCGCTCCACATGGTGCCGACCTCCAGCAGGTCGACGGCGTCACGCAGTTCCCGCCAGTGCGGAGTGCGGAACGGATCCGCGTCGTCGTAGAGGTCGAGGCTGTCCACCGCGGTCAGATCCACCCCGGGATCCAGCTCCGGGTACGGCTTGCCGGAGAACACCTCGACGTGGTGGCCCAGTTCCGCCAGCCCGCGGCTGAGGTGCCGGACGTAGACGCCTTGTCCGCCGCAGTGCGGCTTGCTCCGGTAGGACAGCAACGCGATCCGCACGGCTCACCTCACACAGCCCGCGCCCGGCGGGCTGGGTAGACTGGAACATGTTTCGATCGAACCACGTCGATCACCTTAACCCGTCAGGGTGGTGCGGCGACGAGCCGCGTGGTGACCACCACGCGTTTCGACCAACGAGTCTTCGAGGGGACCGACGCTGCATGGCAAGCACCTCGCGGAATGTGCTGCAGGCGCTCCGGGACGACGAGACCGGTTCCACTGCCCAGCACGAACGCCGCAAGCGAATCATCGACGCCACAATCGCGCTGGCCACCAAGGGTGGCTACGACGCGGTCCAGATGCGCACCGTCGCGGAGAAGGCCGACGTGGCGCTGGGGACGCTGTACCGGTACTTCCCGTCCAAGATCCACCTGCTGGTGACCGGCCTGGCCAGGGAGTTCGAGCGGGCCCAGGACAAGATGGACCGCACGAAGATCCCCGGCGAAACGCCTTACGAGCGGGTCATGTTCGTGCTCAACCGCACCACCAAGACGCTGCAGCGCAACCCGCAGCTGACCGAGGCGATGACCCGCGCGTTCATGTTCGCCGACACCTCGGCGGCGGCCGAGGTCGACACCGTCGCGGCGCTGGTCGAGCGGTTCTTCACCAACGCCATGACCGTCGACGATCCCACCGACGAGGAGAAGGCGATCGCGCGGGTGATTGGCGACGTGTGGCTGTCCAACCTGGTGGCCTGGGTGACCCGCCGCGCATCCGCGTCCGACGTCTCCAACCGCCTGGAGCTCACCGTCCGCCTGCTGCTGGCGTGAGTCTTCCGGGGTCGCTCCGGAAGACCCGCGCCGGCAGTCGCGTCAGGCCTGGCCGGGCACCGCGTACTCGACGATGCCGTCCGTCGCGGACGAGGTCAGGATTCCGCGGGCCACAAGGACATCCAGGTGCGCGTTGGTCTCGCCGACGGCCAGCACCTGGTTGAACAGGTCGAGGTCGAGCAGCTTGCGGTTGTGGCGGGTCCAGCCCAGCTTCAGCGCGGCCTCGTACGCGGTGCCCGCCCCGTCGCGGATCGCCTCGGCCGTCTGGTCCAGCCGTTCCTCGTGGTGCTGCAGCAGTTCCGCGGCCCGGGTGTGCGAGCTCCCGCCCGTCGGGCCGTGCGCCGGCAGCAGCCGCATGTCCGGGTAGGACTGCATCAGGCGCAGTGAGTCCAGGTACTCGCCCAGCGGGAGGTCGGCGCGCGCCGGTTCGACGCCGATGGACGGCGTGATGTGCGGCAGGATGTGGTCGCCGGAGAACATCAGCGACGACTCGGAATCCAGGAACACCACGTGGCCCCGGGTGTGCCCCGGCGTCGGCACGGCGAGCAGGGTCCGGGACTGCAGGGGGATCTCGACCTTGCCTTCCAGCCACTCGTCCGGGAGTTCGTAGCTGCTGCGGGACTTCGGCGCCTTGCCGCCGTACGCCTCGGCGAGCTTGGCGAGCAGCTCGTCCGCGCCCCAGCGCCGCAGCCGCTCGGCCTCGGCTTCCTGCCGGTTGGCCAGCAGCGCCTCCATGGAGGGCTGTTCGCCCGCGCCGAGGCTGATCCGGGAGCCGAAGTTGCGGCGCAGCGCGACGGCGAGCGTGTAGTGGTCGCGGTGGGCGTGGGTGACCAGGAAGCGCTGCACGTCCTCGAAGCCGTAGCCGAGCTCGCCGAGCGAGGATTCGAGCTGGTCGCGGGCTTCGTCCAGGGCCCAGCCGGAGTCGATGAGCACCAGCCCGTCGCCGTCTTCGATCGCGTAGACGTTGACCGCGCGCAGCCCGTCGTTGGGCAGCGGCAGCGGAATCCGGTGCACGCCCGGCGCCACCTCGAACACCCCTGAGTTGATCCAGGCGTGCCGTGCTTCTGCCGCACCGTCGTTCACCGTTGACCTCCAGCCGTCCGCAGCACACTGCTCCCGCGAGGATAACCCGGGCCTCTGCGGCGCGGAGAAGCTTCCCCGCTCCTCGAAACCTAGGCGAAACAGTTCGGCCGTTCAGGGCTCGTGAGCGTTTTGGGCTGCTATAGCGCTCCAAAACGCTCACGAGCCATCACGCACGAAACCGCGGCGCGCCGCAGTGTCTATTGGGGACGTCGCCCTCAATGGACGAATCCGGGCATCCCGCACAAGATGAGTCCAATTTGTACATTCAAAAACCCTGCACCACGACGACGAACGCGACCCCGTCGTCACTCCCGCGACACGATGCCGTCGCAGAGGATCTTGACGTACTGATCCGCGATGGCGTCCGCGGTGAGCGTTCCGCTCGGGTCGTACCAATGCACCGCCGTCCACACCATGTCGCGGATGAAGCGGTAGGTCACCTTGGGGTCGAGGTCCGCGCGGAACACCCCGGCGCTCCGGCCGTCCTGCAGCACGCGGGTCCAGACCCGCTCGAAGTCCTCGGCCGCCTGCTGCAGGTAGCCGAACCGCTCGAACCCACCGAGGTACTGCGACTCGTTCTGGAAGATCGCGATCGCCGCCCGGTACTGCCGCATCGCGCCGAAGGACCGCCGGATGAGCTCGGTGATCGCGGCGTGCGGGTCGCTCGCCTCGCGCAGCACCTGCTCGTTGGTCTCGCGCTGGGCGTCGAGGAACTCGCGCAGGATCTCGTCGACCATCGACTCCTTGGAGTCGAAGTGGTGGTACAGGCTGCCGGAGAGGATCCCGGCGGCGTCGGCGATGTCCCGCACGGTGGTGGCGAGGAAACCGCGGGTGGCGAACAGCTCGCCGGCGATGACCAGCAGTTCGGCCCGCCGCCCGGAGCCGCCGGAATCCCGCGCCGCGCGGCCGCGGGCGGACAAGCGCTTGGTCGAAGCCACGACGCCATCTTCGCAGAACGCCCCCGACCACACCGCCGGAGGTGGTCGATTTCGCGAGAAATCGACGGTCACCCGGGTGCGGGTCGATGTCTCGCGAAATTGCGACCTCCGGTCGCGGTGCAGGACGTCTTCACAGGTGGCCGAGAGGTTCCGGGTTCCTGGGTGGAGCTCCGGCGGTGGATCGCGGAGGCTGGTCGGGTTCCGGCTCGGCAGGACGGCGGTCAGCACCGAGCCCGCTCCCCTGGCCGAACGCACTACGCCTTCTTCACGCCGCAGAGGCGCCTGTTCTTCTTGCCTGGCAACAGGAACAGGCACCGCGCCGGGTCAGGCGAGCTGGACGACGGCCCTGGCCTTGGCCAGGACGTCGACTCCCCCGGAGGTGGCCGCGAGCTCGATCACGGCCTGCTTGTCACCGAGCTTCTCCGCCACCCGGCCCGCGACCACGACCTCGACTCCTTCGTCGTCGTCCGGGACCACGACCGGCTTCGCGAAGCGGACGCCGTACTCCAGCACCGAGCCCGGGTCTCCCACCCAGTCCGTGACCAGCCGCGCCGCCTCCGCCATGGTGAGCATGCCGTGCGCGATCACGTCCGGCAGTCCCGCCTGCTTGGCGATCCGCTCGTTCCAGTGGATCACGTTGAAGTCGCCGGAAGCCCCGCAGTACTTCACCAGCGTCAGCCGGTGGATCGGATAGCGCTCGGGGCCGATCTCGGTGCCGACCTCGACGTCGTCGTAGCGCACGCTCGCCGGCATGCCTCACTCCTCTCCGGCCGCGGTGCCCCGCGACACGATGACGTTCACCGCGGTGCACACCAGCTCGCCGGCGCCATCGCGGACGTCGGTCTCGATGCGCACCAGCTCGTTGCGCCCGGCGTCGCGGATCTCCGCGATCCGGCCCGTCGCGGTGAGCACGTCACCGGCCCGGATCGGCCGCCGGTAGCGGAACTCCTGCTCGCCGTGCACGACCATCCGGTAGTCGAGGCCGAACTCGGGGCGCCGGATCGGGTTGTCCGACGACGCGGCGCCGGCCGCGACGATGCCGAAGGTCGGCGGCGCGATCACGTCGGGATGCCCGAGCGCGCGGGCGGCATCAGGGCTGCGGTAGGCCGGGTTGGCATCGCCGATGGCGTCGGCGAACTCGCGGATCTTGCCGCGCGTCACCTCGTACGGTTCGCCGGAACCGAAGGTATGCCCGACGAATTCCCGGTTGATGGCCATGAAGCTCCTCCCACACCGCCGAAATCCGTGCGCCCGCGATGCCCGTCAGCCGAGGCGCTCGATGATCGTGACGTTCGCCGTGCCCCCGCCTTCGCACATCGTCTGCAGTCCGTAGCGGCCGCCCGTGCGCTCCAGTTCCGCCAGCATCGTCGTCATCAGCTTCGTCCCGGTCGCGCCCAGGGGATGCCCCAGGGCGATCGCGCCGCCGTTGGGGTTGACCCGAGCCGGGTCGATGTCGATCTCCTTCAGCCAGGCCAGCACCACGCTGGCGAAGGCCTCGTTGATCTCCACCACGTCGATGTCCGAGGCGCTCAGCCCGGCCTTCGCCAGCGCGTGCCGGGTCGCCAGGATCGGCGCCGACAGCATGAAGACCGGATCGTCGCCGCGCACGCTCATGTGGTGGATGCGCGCCCTCGGCGTCAGGCCGTGGTCGGCGACGGCCCGCTCGGAGGCGACCAGCAGCGCCGAGGCCCCATCGGAGATCTGGCTGGCCAACCCGGCGGTGATGCGGCCGCCCTCGCGCAGCACCTTGAGCCCTTCGAGCTTCTCCTTGCTGGTGTCGCGGCGCGGACCTTCATCGCGCTCGACTCCCGCTATCGGCGCGAGTTCCTCGTCGAACCGGCCCGCGTCGATCGCCTCGATCGCCCGCCGGTGGCTGGTCAGCGCGAACTCCTCCATGTCCGAACGGGAGATGTTCCACTTCTCGGCCATCAGCTCGGCACCGCGGAACTGCGTCACCTCCACGTCGCCGTAGCGGTCCTGCCAACCCGCGGAACCGGAGTTCGGGCCGTAGGCGACGGGGAATCCGAGCTCCGCACCGCCCAGCAGCGCGCTGCCGATCGGGATGGCGCTCATGTTCTGCACGCCGCCGGCGATCACCAGGTCGGCCGTGCCGCTGAGCACCGCCTGGGCGGCGAAGTGCACCGCCTGCTGGGAAGAACCGCACTGGCGGTCGATCGTCACGCCCGGGACGTGCTCCGGGAACCCGGCCGCCAGCCACCCGGTGCGGCCGATGTTGCCCGCCTGCGCGCCGACCGCGTCGACGCATCCCCACACCACGTCGTCGACCGCTGAGGGGTCGATCCCGGTGCGGGCCACCAGATTTCGGAGCACGTGCGCGGACAGGTCGGCCGGGTGGATGCCGCTGAGCCCACCGCCGCGCCGGCCCACCGGGGTCCGCGCCGCGTCGATGATGTACGCCTCCGCCATGACCGTCCCTCCGTCGCAGGCACCGGTCGGCTGATCCGGGCGAGGCACCGGCCGGGCAGGCTCGATCCGCTGGACACCAGCGGCAGCCGGAGTCTAGCCGAACAAGCAAGTGTTTGGTAGAGACGAAGAGCGTTGCGACGTCAGGGTTTGCGGGCGACTGCTCCTGCGATGCAGTGCTGCACCGGGTAGAGCGAGTTGAGGCGGGGGCCGGTCGGCCACCAGTCCGCGCACTTCACCAGGCCCGGGTCGATGAGCTCCAGGCCCGGGAACATCGCCTCGATCTCGTCGCGGGTGCGGAACACCCCGGTGCCCATCGGGCTGTGCAGGAACGCCTGCTCCATCCGCCGGGCCAGCTCGTTGTACTCCTCGGTCTCCGGGTCGAGGAAGTGGCTGATGGCCACGTAGGACCCCGACGGCAGCGCGTCGATGTACTCACGCATGATGTCGGCCGGTGGTCGCTCGCCGTCGTAGTGGTGCAGCGTGCCCAGCTGGAACAGCGCGACCGGCTCCGAGAAGTCCAGGTGCCGGTTGACGATCTCGTCCTGCAGGATCCGCGCCGGTTCGAAGATGTCGGCGGGGCTGAAGTGCGTCTGCGAGTTCTCCTCCAGTAACGCGCGACCGTGGGCGAGGACCACGGGGTCGTTGTCCACGTAGACCACCCGCGACTCCGGCTTGATCCGCTGCACCACCTGGTGGGTGTTCTCCGCGGTGGGCAGGCCCGATCCGCAGTCGAGGTACTGCGTGATCCCCGTTTCCGCGGCGATGAACCGGCTGACCCGGATCAGGAACTGGCGGTTGTCCCAGGCCAGCTGCGCGGCCTCCGGCGTGACCTCCCGGACGCGCCGGAAGACCTCGCGGTCCACCTCGTAGTTGTCCTTCCCACCGAGGAAAGCGTCGTAGACGCGGGCGATGCTGGCCTTGCTGGTGTCGATGTGGACCGGGGTAGCTTCACCGTCGGACGCGGTGAGGTCGGCTGCCATGGTGTCCTCGCTTACGGGTGATGTCGGGTGCCTCGGGGTTGCACAGCGTACGAGCTTCGTTTCAGGGAGTAAACGTCCGGCGTGCTAGGAATGTGAGGTCGTGCAAGTCGATCTTGACCCGAACGAGTGGATCGAGCGGTGCGGGTGCATCCACCGCGGCGGTGCGAGAATCGGGCGGAAATTCGACCAGGAGGTGCGGCGATGGCTCGGGAAGCGGGATCCGCCGACGGCGACGCGGCCGGGCCGGACGGCAGCCCGACCGCCCGGCGCATCATCCTGGGCGCGCAGCTGCGCCGGCTGCGGGAGGCCGCGGAGATCCTGCCCGCCGAGGCCGCCTACGCCATCCGCGGCTCGGAATCCAAGATCAGCCGGATGGAACTGGGCCGGGTCGGGTTCAAGGAACGCGACGTCGCGGACCTGCTCACGATGTACGGCGTGACCGATCCGACCGAGCGGGAGCACTTCCTCCGGCTGGTCTCCGAATCCAGGCAGCCCGGCTGGTGGAACCGGTACGCGGAGGCCATGCCGCAGTGGTTCCAGGACTACGTCGGGCTCGAAGGGGTCGCCGCCCGGATCCAGACCTACGAGCTGCAGTTCGTGCCGGGTCTGCTGCAGACCGAGGCCTACGCGATGGCGATCGCGAGCTCGGGACACCCGAAGCTGGCCGATGACGAGACCCGGCGCCGGGTCTCGCTGCGCATGAAGCGGCAGCGGCTGCTCGCCCGCCCGGACGCGCCCCGGCTCTGGGCGGTCATCGACGAATCCGTGCTGCACCGGCCGATCGGCGGCGCCGCCGTGCTCCGCGCGCAGATCGACCACCTGCTGGAGATGACCAAGCTGCCGAACATCGCGCTGCAGGTGGTGCCGTTCTCGCTCAGCGGGTACGCGGCGGAGGGCTCGTTCACGATGCTCCGCTTCAACGAGCCCGAACTGCCGGACGTGGTCTACCTGGAGCATCTGGGCGGCGCGCTGTACCTGGACAAGCGGGAGGAGATCGAGTGGTACGGCAGGACACTCGATCGGCTGATGGTGGACGCCCGCACTCCGGAGCAAACCCGCCAGTTGCTGCGAAAAGCCCGCGAAGTGCTCTGACTCCGAAATCGTTCGAGTACGCACAGTGATCGCGCGTGTGCGCAGAGCTGTGGTACGGTCCGGCGCAATGGCGAATGCAATTGCATGTGCAGTCGGCCGAGGGAGATCTGATGAACGGTCAGTTCGAGGTCCCGGTCTCCGCGCTGGGCGATGTGACCTGGCAGAAGTCCCGCCACAGCGGTAAGTGGGGCAACTGCGTAGAGGTCGCCGCCCTGGACGACGGCACCATCGCGATGCGCCAGTCTCGCCAGGCACACGGCACCGCGCTGATCTACACCCGAGCAGAGCTCGCCGCTTTCGTGCGCGGCGCCAAGGACGGTGAGTTCGATGACCTCGTCAGTTGAAGTTGAGGACCAGGACGCTTCCAGCATCCGCTTGCGCAAGCTCGTGGCGCGGGGCTTCCGGTTGATGCCGCCGGTACGCGACACCGACGGCGAGCTCATGGCGTTGATCTACGTGCGCCCGCACGGCGACATCGTCGACGTGGTCGAGCTCCGCGGCGAGGACGACGTCCGCGCCGCCCGGGTTTCCCGCGGGGCCGACTTCCGCGACGACCGGGTCGAGGCGCAGTGGCGCACGGCCGGTTCGGCGTGCGACGTGCTCGACCAGGTCCTCGCGCTCCCGGAACGCCTCATCACGGTGCACGCCTGACCTTCGGTTTCCCGCGCTCGTGAGTGTTTTGGACCGCCATGGCGGTCCAAAACACTCACGAGTCCGCTACGCGCCCAGCTCGGTCAGTAGTTTCGTGGCTTGGTCGGCGAAGGACGGGTCCTCGGTGCGCACCGCCCGGTTCAGGAGTTCGCGCGCCTGCTGGACTTCGCCGCGCCGGTAGCGGATCTCGCCGACCCGGAAGGCGGCCTCGGCGATGAGTTCCGGGTCTTCGGTGCTCGCCAAGGTGTACTCGTAGTGCCGGACCGCCTCGGCGTGATCTTCGTGCCAGTAGTGCATTTCCGCGAGGTGGGCGGCGGCGAGCGCGGCGGTGGGATGCCCCAGATCGATCAGCGCCTGGAACCACGGCGCCGCGGCGGCGATGTCGCGGCGGCGCTTGGCGATCACCCCGAGGTTCATCGCCGCCTTCGCGGACAGCTCCGCGTCGTCGGATTCCCACGCCCGGAGGCTCCAGTCGTGGGCCTCCGCGTAGTCCTCGGTGTGGAAGGCCATCGACGCCAGCTCCAGCAGCGCCTCCCTGGCGTAGCGGTCCTCCGGCGCGGACTCGATCAGCCGCAGGTAGGTCTGCCGGGCCTGGTCGAGATCGCCGTCCTGGCGCAGGGATTGCGCCAGCGCGTAGGTGGCCATCGGCGAGAACCGGTCGTCGGCGCTGCCCGCCGCTTCGCGGAACGCCTCGATCGCCCCGGCGGTGTCGCCCTCCTCGCGCCGCTTGAGCCCGAGCATCGCCTTCATCGCCGGAGCCAGGACGCCGTCCTGGCTCCGCATGAGTTCCTCGGCGGCGGCCGGGTCGTCGTCCCTCAGCAGTTCGACCAGCCGGTACTTCGCCATCGCGGCCCGGTTTTCGTCGCCGGTGGCGAGCACCCGCTCGTACGCCTGCCGCGCGCCCGCCGAATCTCCGCGCAGCTGCAGCGCCTCGCCCAGCGCGAGCACCGCCTCCGGCGCGGGCTCCGGGGCGCCGATCTCCACCGCGCACCGCAGGTAGATCAGCGCGGCGTCGTGGTCCTCGGCCTCCAGGAACTCCACGCCGGTCTCGTGGGCCCACTCCGCGACGTGGGATTCGGGCACCACTTCGGCGAGCCGGCGCAGGGTGTTCGCGGCGCCGAGGTGATCGCCCGCGGCGCGCTGCCCGTCGAGCACGACGCGGACGTTGTTCAGCGCGTCCTCGGCCATGTCGTCGTCGGAGGTGCAGGACGCGGTCTTGACGAAAGCGGCTACGGCACCGGCGAGATCGTCCGCTTCGTAGCGGATCAGGCCCAGCCCGAACTCGCCGCGCGCCGCGACGTCGGGCTCGTCGCTGCGGCTGACCCGCTCGAACTGGATTCGCGCCGCGTCCCGGTCTCCTTGCGACAGCAGCAGTTCGCCGAGCCGCCCGCGCACGGCGTCGGAATGCCCGGGCACCCCGAGCTCCGCGGCCTCGCCGAACCAGCGGATGGCCTCGGCCGGGTCCTCGGCACGCTCGCCGAGCAGGCCCATCGCGATGATCGCCGTTTTCGGATCGGTCGACTCCGCGGCCCGGCGCAGCAGTTCTAACGCCTCGTCGGTCATCTCGCCGACCTGCTCGATGCGGTGGTGCAGCACCGTCCCGAACTGCTCGGGGGTTTCGGCGGCTTCCTCGGCCCGGTCCCAGATCTCGCGTGCCTCGGCGACCTCCCCGGCGGCGAGGTGGAGGTGGCCGAGCAGCACGCCCGCGTCCACCGCCCAGATGCCGGAACCCGCGGCGATCGCGTGCCGGCACGCGGATTTCGCGCCTTCCTGGTCGTGCAGCCGGGTCAGCAGCTGGGCCAGCAGCACACCGGCCTTCGCGGTGGCCTCCGGTTCGTCGGCGGAGCTCGCGCGGCGGTACCAGGCCAGCGCCAGCGCGTGCTCCCGCTCGCCTTCGGCGAGTTCCCCCAGCGCGATCTGGCCCTTCGGGGACAGTGCGGGATGGCCGTGGTCGGCGACCATCCGGAAGAACTCCCGGGCCGCGGGTTCGTCGTTGTTCGCCAGTGCCCGGCCGAAGTCCAGCCCGAGCTCGGAGCAGGTCTGCAGGTCGTCGCCGAAGGCGCCGGACAGGATCGACGCCGCGGCCGCCGGGTCGCTCCAGGAAGCGCACCAGTAGTCGGCGACGCGCGCCGAGCCGAAGTGCTCGCGGATCGCCGCCCGGGCGCCCTCGACGTCGCCGTCCTGGATCAGCCGGAATCCCCGCTGCTCGGCGGTTTCGACGCCCATCTGCTGGTACACGTACGGCGTGACATCGGGATCGCCGAACTCCAGCGCCCGCTCGTAGGCGTCCTTCGCGCCCGCCTCGTCGCCGTTGTCCCGGAGCAGGTTGCCCAGGTCCAGCGCGGCCTGGGCCTGCACATCCGGCACGCCCGAGGCGATCACGCGCTCGAACGTTTCCCGCGCGCGCTCGGTTTCTCCGCGCCGGGAAAGCAGAACAGCGATGCTGGCGGTGGCGTGGGCGGCCTCGACGCGGGTTCCCACCGACTCCGCGCGGCGGAACGCCTCCATCGCGCCGTCGGTGTCGTCCCGCTCGAAGCGGAGGGCGCCCAGCTTCAGGGCGGCGTTCACGGTGTTGGCGGTGTCGCCCGCGGCGACCTCGTCCAGCAGCGCATCGGCGCGGTCGAGCTCTTCCCGGTCCTGCAGCAGATCCGCCAGGCTGCACTTCGCGACCGCGGCCTCGTCGTCGTCCGTGCTCCGGGCCGCGTGCTCCCACGCCTCGACCGCGCCGTCGATGTCGCCGCTCTCGTTGCGCAGTGCGCCGAGGAAGAGCCAGCCCTGCTGGATCCGTTCCGGGTGGCCGGCCTCGACCACCAGCCGCAACGCCCAGTCGGTGAACTCGGCGACGCCCCGGCCTTGGTACCGGTGCGCCAGGTTCAGGCACAGCTGCGTGGCCGTGTAGTGCGGCTTCTCGTCGTCGGCCAGCGCGAGGAAGCTCGCCCGCGCGGCATCCAGTTCCTGCCGGATGGCGTGCATGCCGAAGGCCGCGACCGGCGCGGCGGCGGAGGTGGAGTCGGCCGCCTTGGTGAACAGCTCCAGCGCCGACTCCAGGTCGTCCGCCTCGACCAGTTCCTCGCCGAGCAGGAACGCCGCCCGCGGAGCGAACTCGGGGTGGCTGCCGGCCGCGGTGCGGCGGTAGAGGTCCAGCAGCTCGTCGTGCCGGTCCCAGGTGCGGTACATCAGCGCGAGCTTCCCGAACACCTCGCCCAGCACGATGGGGTGCCCGGTGGCCGCCGCGGTCTCGAACGCCGCGATGGCGCCTTCGAGATCTCCCTGGTCCAGCAGCAGATCACCGAGCTCGGACGCCGCCCACGGCCGCAGCGCGGGATGTCCTTCGCCGACGACCCGGTGCAGCATCCGCAGCCCGTCCTCCAGCCGCTGCTCGCGCAACAGCCAGCGGGCCAGCAGGTGACCGGCCTTCGTCCAGACCAGCCGGTTCGGCGATTCGGCCAGCCCGGTGAGCATCTCCACCGCTTCCGGCACGTCGGTGGTCATCACGTGCTCGGCCTTGATCACCGCCGCCAGGTCGCGGGCCGCCGGTTCCTCGCCGGCGATGAGCCCGTCGATCATGCTGCCGTCGCCGTGCTCGAACTGCAGCAGCGCTTGCAGCACCGGCTGCGCAGCCGGTTCGTCGAGCAGCGCGTGGCGGAACGCGCCGTCCTGCGCCAGCGATCCCTCGTCGGAGGTCGCGGCCCAGCGCAGCGCCCGCCGTGCCCGATCGGGCTCGCCCGCGGTCGCCTCCACCAGGCCGAGCGAGTTGGCCGCCAGCACCGACCAGATGCGCACGCCCATCTCGATGACCTGCTGGTACGCGGCTCGCGCGGCGGCGAGGTCGCCCGCCGCGGCCGCCTCGCGGGCGCGCTGAGCGAGTTGCTTGGCGTCGCCGCCTTCCGGGGCTTCCTGCGCGTCGATCACGTCCATCATGGACAGTGCCAGCTCGGCCTGGTGCGCGACGTGCGGGTCGGCGGCGTCCGCGGCCTTCCGGAACGCCTCGGCGGCGGCCGCCTGGTCACCGTGCTCGTAGAGCAGGACGCCCATGTTGTACGCGGCCAGCGGTGCCTTCTCCGGATGCCCGGAATCGGCCACCTTGCCGAACGTCTCGACGGCTCCGGCGATGTCGCCCTCGTCGCGCTGCAACTCGGCGAGCATGCCGAGCGCCTCGGTCGAGTAGCGCGGGTGGCGGGTGTTGATCACCCGCTGGTAGATCTCGCGGGCCTGGTCGGCCCGGCCGAGTTCGCGGTGCACCATCCCCAGGTGGATCAGCGCGTGCAGCCGCACGTCGGGGCGCGGGTCGTCGGCGGCCTGCCGGAACGCGTCGGCCGCGCCGGGCAGGTCGCCCAGGTCCTCCAGCACGCCGCCGAGCAGCACGTAGCCCCAGCCGAGGTGCTCGGGATGGCGGTAGGCGATCATCCGCTCGGCCATCCGGCGCGCCGTCGCGGAGTCGTCGACGTGCAGCGCGTACAGCTTCGCCGCGCCCAGCGATCCGTACTTCGGGTGCCCGCTGTCCAGCAGCCGCAGCAGGATCGGCTCGGCGTCGTGATCCCGGCCCTGGTCCAGCAGCAGGCACGCCTGCTCGTAGGCGACCTGGAGGTATTCGTCGGCGGACCGCTCGCCGGGGCCCGGCAGGTCCAGTTCTTGGGCGAGCTCGACCACGGCGGGATCGTTGCAGGTCAGGGCGCGATCGCGGGCCTCGCGGGCGCCCTCGGTGTCGCCGAGCATGTGCAGCACTTGCGCCAGCAGGGCGTTGGCGCGCCCGGCCGCGTCCGGGTCGGCGCCGTCGGCGGAGAAGTGCAGGACCGCCTGGGCGGCGGTCAGGTCGTCGGCGTCGAAGAGCAGCAAGCCCAGCGAGATCGCGGCCGTCTGGGCGTAGATCGGGTGCCCGGAGTCCAGCGCCCGCTGGTACATCGCGCGGGCACCGGCGGCGTCGTCGCGCTCGTCGAGCAGACCGCCGAGCAGGCACGCCGCGTGCACGGCGCTGTCGAAGTCGCCGTCGGCGAGGACGGTCCGCAATTCGTGCTCGGCGGCGGCGTGATCACCGCTGATCCACAGCTGCCGAGCCCGGGTGACCCGCTGTTCCCAGAGTGACATGCCGTGCCTCCGATCAGGTGATCATCGATCGCGGCGAGGATATCGGTCCGGCACCCGGGCTTCGGGCGAATCCCCTCCATCCGGGGCACGACGAAGATCACCCATCACGACAGCAACCCGAGGCCGGGGTCATGCGTCCCACGACGTCACACATCCGAGCTCCGATCCAAAGAGGACTCGGGTTCGTCAGCAGGCCGGAGTGAACGGCCCGTTCGCCCCGATAGACGACACAAACGGTCCGTTCACCTCAAAAACCCGACACCAGCACACACGACCAACGACGAGCGAACGGCCTGTTCACCTCAATAGACGAGGCGAACAGGCCGTTCACTCGTGGCCGCGTCGCTGTGCCGGCGCACGAAAAGGAGCGGGCCGCCCGCTTGCGCGGACGGCCCGCTCCCGTCGAAATTCCGGCGAACGCCGGGGTCAGCCGGCCAGCTGCTTGAGCCGCTCGAAGCCCTGCTTGTACTGGTTCAGGTCCGTGCTGCCGCCGATACCGGCGACCTTGCCCTTGTCGGTGTACTGCCAGAAGTCCCAGTCGGAGAAGCCGCCGGGAACCGCCGGGCTGTCCACTTCGTAGGAGGCCAGCCACAGCGGGTGGCCGTCGAAGGTGTCGGTGCCGCCCATGCACTGCCGCCAGAACGACGGGTTGGCGTAGATGATCGGCTCCTTGCCGGTGCGCTCCTTGACCTTGTCGTTGAAGGTCTTGGTCCACAGGTGCATGTCGGACACGGACAGGCCGTAGCAGCCGCCGCTGTTCGGGTCCACTTCCAGGTCCAGCACCGGCGGCAGGGTCTTGCCGTCGGACTGGTAGTCGGCGGTGTTCAGGAACCGCTCGGCCTGCACCTCGGCCGAGGACGAGCCCGGCCGCGCGAAGTGGTAGGCGCCCGCGATCAGGCCGGCGTCCTTGGCGCCGTGGTACTGCTCGCTGTAGCGCGGGTTGGTGAAGCTGGTGCCGTCGGTGGCCAGCACGAAGGTGAACTTCTTGCCGTCGGCCGCGACCTTGCGCCAGTCGATGTCGCCGTTGTGGTTGGACACGTCGATGCCCTCGACCGGCGGGCCCAGCGGGGCCTCCGGAGCCGGCTGCGCCTGCGGGGCGGGCGCGGCCTGGGGCGCCGGGTCCTGGGCGGCCTGCTCGGGAGCGGCCTGGGCCTGCTGCTGCTGGATCGGGGCTTCCACCGCGGCTTCGTGGATCTCGGTCTCGGTCGGGCCGGAGGTCGCGCTGCCGATCACGAGGCCCACCACGCCGACTGCGGCGACGGCGGCGCCCACCTGCATGGACCGGGTCCGCGGCGCCCGCCGCACCGACTCGGGGAGCTTGTCGACGTGCGGCGCAACCCTCTCCCGGAGACGCCGCACCACGGGTGCTTCCTGAATTCGCTGCAGCAGCGGTGCGAGCCACTGCAGGACGCGCTGGATCAGCGGAGCGAGCCACTCGCCGACGCGGTGCGCCGCCGGCCGCACGCGATCCACTGCCGTGCGCAGGGCCTGGTCGGCACGCAGCGCAGCGGAACGCAACCCGCGGTCAGTCGCCTCGTTCGGGGTGGAGGCGTGATCGTTGTTTTCGGGGGATCTTGGTTGGTCGGAGGATTCGGGGTTCACGAGTCACCACACTCCAGCACGGAGCGTGTGCGTGCATCGCGGTTTGTACGTACGCGAGTACCTGGATTAACCCCATCAGGCTACGCCCGCCGCTTGATCCGTCACGATTTGTGACTGTGCAGCGTTCGGCGGCAGGAGCCTAGCGGCTCAGCTCACATGCCCCGCCCCGCGGGGTCGACAACCCACGGGGCGCATGTGCCAGGTGGGGATATCGGTGGCGTTGTGCCACGGCACCGGCGCTCGGGGCCACGTTCGTGAGTGTTTTGGACCGCCAGAGCGGCCCAAACACTCACGAACGCCGCGACCGGCCGCACGCTAGATCCGGTACAGGCTCCGGGACACGTAGCTCGACGTTTGCTTCGCCCGCAGCTCGCACAGCTCCGCCTTCAGCTCGCGGGCCTCGACGACCTCCGGCTTGTCCCCCGGCGCCAGCGCGAGCAGGTCGATCACGTGCAGCGCCTGCTGCACCTCCCCCGCGTCGCGCAGCTCGCGGGCCCGGGCCAGCACCGCCGCCTGGTCGGTGATCGCGTCCGCGACGGCTGCCGCGGCGACGTCTGGGTGGGACGGGTGCAGGTTGGTCGGGTTGAAGTCCCACCAGCCGGTCTCGGACCGCACGATGTCCCGGACCACGTAGTCGCGGTGCCCGTAGGTCTCGGCCATCCACGGCTGCTCGAACAGCTCGGCCGGGTAGTCGAGGTCGTGCAGGATCTCGCCGGCCACCATGCCCTTGTTCAGCCGCGACACCACTTCGGCTCGCAGCCAGCGCAGGGCCCGCGCGGTCCCGGTGAGCATCTCCCCGACCTGCTCGCGCCGCGGCTTGCCCCACTCCGGCACCACCACGGCGGGGTCCAGCGCGGCGAACCGGTCGAGGGTGTCGGCCCAGCGCACGGGGTCGCGGAGGGTTCGCAGCGGCGTGCCGACGTTCGGGATGGACTCGATCAACGCCGCACTGCCGTAGAGGATGCGCTCCTGCGGCAGCCACACCGCCGTCACGTCGTCGGTCTCCGACGGCGCCCAGAGCAGCTGCACCACGCGGCCGGTGGTGCCGAGCGTGAGCGACTCGGCGTAGGTCTGGTCCGGGAACGTCTGCGGGGGTACCGCCGGGAAGTCCTCCTTGGCGCGGCGGAACTGCATCGAGTTCAGGTGGGACTGCAGCCCGCCCGTCTCGGCGTACCGGCGGTAGCGGCGGACCACGTTCTCGTGCGCGATGATCGTCGGCCGCGGGTCGCCGCGGCGTTCGGCGTCGGCGAGGAACCCGGGCACGCCGTAGTTGTAGCCCATGTGCCCGTGGCTGTAGACGATCCAGCGGATCGGGGCGTCGGTGTGCTGCCGCAGGTCGGCGAGCGCGTCCGGGACCAGTTTCGGGCTCGGCCCGGTGTCGACCACCAGCAGCCCCTGCTCGGTTTCGACGATGAAGCTGTTGCCCTGCAGGCCCAGCTGGTAGATCCCCGGGGCGACGACCTGGGTCGGCCGGCGCTTCTCGAGCGGGTTGCGTTCGGCGGTGCCGGTCATGCTTCCTCCGATACGACGATGAGCGAGTCGACGGCGACGGGCGCGCCGTCCGTCGTCAGCAGCAGCGGGTTGATGTCGAGTTCGGCGAGCGCCGGTACCCGCACGACGAGCTCGCCGAGCCGGGCCAGCACCCCAGCGAACTCCACAGTGGACAGCTGTGGAGCCGCGCCGGCGAGGGCTCGTGCGATCGCCCCGGGACGCGCGGGCAGGCGGATCACCTGGCGCGCCAGCCCCGCCTCCTCGACCCGCGAGCCGCCGGGCCCGATCAGCAACGCGGGTCCGTAGTGCGGATCGCGCACCGCCCCGACAGCGATCTCGCCCTGGTGCGCGAGCTGCGGCTGGATCACCGCGCGCGCCCCGGCGAGACCCAGTTCTCCTGCCCTGGCGAGCAGTTCCGCGCAGGTCCCGGCGACGTCCGCCGCCGCGACGCCCAGCTTGACCAGACCGAGGCGAGCGCGGTGCGGCGCGTCCGGTGAGTCGATCTTCACGACGTACCGATCGGCGGGCGGCAGGTCCGCGCCCGCGACGGCGGTGTCCACGTAGCGCACGCCGAGTTCGCGCAGCACCTCGCGGGCATCGATCTCGGTGACCACGCCGGTGTGCGGCTTCAGCATCTCCACCGCCGCCGACACGTCCTGCTCACCGATCTCGACGTCCAGCTGCGCCGGGCGGATCACGCCGGGCAGCGCGCGGATCAGCCCGGCGATGCTCGGGTACACCACCCCGGGTGGCGTGCCGACCAGCGCGCCCGGCGGCGGGCACGCCCACACCAGCCAGCTCGGCGAGTCAAGCCCGGCGATCTTCTCGGCGAGGTCCCGGTACAGCTCCGGGAACAGGTCGCCGAAGGTGAAGCAGCAGACGACGCCGTCCACCTCGGGATCCTCGTCGAGCAGCGCGAGCAGCTGCCCGAACGCGTCGGAGCTGCGGTAGAACTGCCCGCCGAGGTCGATCGGGTTGTCCGTCGACGCGACGCCCGCGAGCTCCAGCTCCTCGATCCGGTCCCGGGTCTTCCCGCTCAGCGGCCGGACTTCCGCGCCGAGCGCGGCCAGCCGGTCGGCGATGATCGCCCCGGCTCCGCCCGACATCGACAGCACCGCGATGTTCGGTCGCGGCGGCAGCGACACCTCGCGTTGCAGGGCGACGACGAGGTCGGCGAACGACTCGTCGTCCTCGGCCACCACGATTCCCGCGTCCCGGCACAGCGCGTCGAACAGCAGCTGGTCCCCGGCCACGGCCGCGGTGTGCGAGAGCGTCGCGCGCTGCCCGGCCTCGCTCGCCCCTGCCTTGAGCACCACGATGCGCTTGCCGAGTTCGACCGCCCGCCTGCCGAGCCGCTCCAGCGCCTCCGGGTCGCGGATCTGCTCCACGTACAGCCCGAGCACCCGCACGTCGGGGCGTTCGACGAGGTAACCGCCGATATCGGTGACCTCCAGGCAGGCTTCGTTGCCGACGCTGGCGTAATAGGTGAAGCCGACGCCGCGGGCGTCGAGCAGGCTGGCCAGCACGAAGCCGACCGCACCGCTCTGCGACACCAGCGACACCGGGCCCGGCGGCGGCGCGGGCCGCGCCACGTACGCGGTGGTCGTCACGTTCGCCGAGGCGGGCTTGCTGATCACGCCGAGGCAGTTCGGCCCGAGCACCGGCATGTCCCCGGCCGCCTCGCGCAACCGCTGCTGCCGCGCCCGGCCGTCGGCACCGTCCTCGGCGAATCCGGACGAGAACAGCACGACGGCTCCGACGCCACCGCGCCGCGCCCGCTCGATCACCTCGATGGCGGCCTCGGCCGGCACGGCCACGACCAGGATGTCCAGCAGCTTCCCGGATTCCGCCAGGTCGTCGAGGATCGGCAGGTCCACGTCGCGATTGCGGGGCTCCACGGCGTACAGCTCGCCGCCGAACCCGCCGGAGCGCAGGATCTCCACCACCCGGCTCCCCCACGACCCGGGCCGGGCGGACAGCCCGATCACCCCGATCGCCCTGGGGAAGAACAACGAATCCAGCGGCATGCTCGGCCTCCTCGAGAAATCAGGTGTCAAGCCTCGTGAGCGTTTGGGACTGCCATGGCGCTCCAAAACGCTCATGAGCGGTCAGCTGCGGCCGGCAGCAGGCCGAGGCGGCGGGCGTCGCGCTCGGGGTTCACGACCAGCACCGCGAGCAGGCCGCCGACGATCATCAGCCCGGCGCACAGGCCGAACGCGGTCTGGAATCCCGCCCCGCCCGAACCGGCCGCCTGGACGAGTGCGCCGGTCACGGCGGGCGCGAACACCCCGGCCAGGGTCACCAGCGCCGTCTTCGACGCGATCACCGCCCCGCGCTTGCGGACCGGCGCGATCTGCGCAGCGGTCAGGTAGCCCAGCGGGAACGCCACGCTCGGCAGCCCGAACGCCAGCGTCATCAGCACCAAAGCGGTGGCACCGCTGGTGTGCGGCAGGAGCAGCATGCAGCCGCCCGCGAAGGTGACGGCCAGCCCGGCGACGACACCGCGGGCCACCCGGCCGGTGGCACCGCGGCGCATCCAGCGCCCGGAGAGCCACGGGACGACCAGCATCACCAGCGCGTTCAGCACGTTCGGGATCACCACGACGACGCCGATCTGGTGCGGCTCGTACCCGAGCGCCTTCTCCAGGTACATCGGCAGCCAGGCGGTGTTCATCGCCAGCGCCCAGTACGCGCCGACCCCGGCCAGCAGGCCGCCGACGAAAGTCCCGTTGAAGAACAGCTTCCGGTACAGCACCTCCGGCTCGCCGCCCGCCCGCACGACACCGTGCTGCCCGGCGTCGTAGGTGGTCAGCGGCCCTTCGCGGCCGATGAACGCCCACAGCACCACCCACACCACGCCGGCCAGCGCCAACGCGACGAACGCCGCCCGCCAGCCGTGGTTGATGATCAGGTAGACCAGCGTCGGCGACGCGATGACCAGGCCCAGCGCGCCGCCCATCTGCGTCAGCGCCGTGGGCACCGACCGGCGGTCCTCCGGGAACCACTTCTGCACGGCGTGCACGACCATCGGCGCGGTCGGCCCTTCGGCCGCGCCGAGCGCGATCCGGCTCAGGTACAAGGTGGAGACGCTGGCCGCTAGCAGCAGCGGCACCGAGGTCAGCGACCACAGCACCGCCAGGACGCCCAGGATCCAGGTCGTCTTGACCCGGTTCGACAGGAAGCCGACCAGCACCGCGGACAAGCTGAACAGCAGGTAGAAGCTGCTGGCCACGGCGCCGTACTCGGCGGCGCTGAGCCCGAGCTCCCGCATGATCGGCCCGGCCGCGAGCCCGAGCACCGCCTTGTCGCCGAAGTTGATCACCATCAGGGCGACGACCATCGCCACGACCAGCCAGGCCCGCACGCTCCCGGGCTGCGTCCGGCGCGTGCCGCTGCCGGCCAACTCGGTGGTCTGGGGAACCGCCAATGGACTCGCCTCCTCGCGGCGGCGGCCTCAACGGCGAGGTCGCACCGACCCACAGAGGAAAGCGCGTGTTTAACGTTTCGTCAATCCTGCGGAGGCAGATTTTCCCTCAGCAGCAAGCTCTTTCCCAATCTACTCAGACATTCTGAACAGGTAGTTCAGCGCTTCTCGGGCGCCTGCGGCCCCAGCCGCTCGGCGAGCGCGAGCATCCGCTCGTCCAGTTCGCGCACGCCGATGCCGAACTCCTTGGCCAGCTGCGTGCGTGCCATCGGATACCCGAGGGACAGCGAAACCATCATCGCGTGCAGCGCCACCGGATCGATCTCCGGATCCAGGGCCCCCTCGGCCTGGTCCTGCTTCAACCGCTGCTGGGTGCGCGGCAGGTCGGGCATCAGCCGCAGCGTCGAGTCGCCGTCCAGCACCAGCAGCGCGACCAGCCGGTACATCGACACGTACCGGATGCAGCCGCGCAGCATGTGCTTCATCCGCTCGCCGAAGCCCAACGGCTCGTCCAGCATCCGTACGCTCGTGATCCGCTGCCGCACGTTGTGCCGCAGCGCCGCGCGCAGCAGATCGCGCCGCGAGCCGAAGTAGTGGTACACCAGCGCCCGGTTCACGCCGGCGTGATCGGCGACCTCGCGCAGGTTGAGACCCTTGAGCACGCCGTCCCGGGCCAGCAGATCCAGCGCCGCCCGCTCCAGGGAGCGCGCGGTCTGCTCGCTGTCCATCGACGCGCCGCCCGGCGTCCGCGACTTAGCCATCCGCGTACCGTACTCAAACCGGATCACCGCAGGGGATCAGGCGGCAAGCGGCGGACCCGCGAAGACGCGGGCCCGCCGATGCAGCCGGGGGTGGGTCACCACCACACGTTGCCGCCACCCATGCCGCCGATGCCGCCACCGCCCCAGCCGTTGCCGCCCCAGCCGTTGCCGCCGTGGCCACCCGGGCCACCGATGCCGGAGTGCCCGACGTCGGCCGCGCCGTCGCCACCGTCGCCGCCGTCGCCGCCGCCGGTACCGCCGCCGGTACCGCCGCCGTCGCCGCCGTCACCGCCGTTGATCACGATGGGGCCGCCGGTGGGCGCGAACGCGGACATGACCGTGCGCGCGGGCAGGAACTCCACGCGCTGCTCGCCGAGCTCCTCCGAGCTCAACACTTCATCCTTTTCGAACACCTGATCCTCCTCCGTCCGGAAAAAGGGCTCGGAATTCAGTGGAGATCGATGCCCGAACAAGGTCCAAACCCCCAGATCCCCGCTCCAATGCCCCAGATTAGTCGGCATCAGCACGGAGGGTAGAGGCAGCCGCAATGCCGCGCAGCCCGAAAACCTCCACCACCCCGGTCGACCATCCCGTAAAACCCCGACCAATATCCATAAACATACCCCATGACCTGCATCAACGCAGTCCACGATCTCCAGCCAATATCAAATTCAATCGAGTAGAGATCTTTTCTTTCGAACAATGCGGTCGCACTCCCGTTTGCTTTTCTCCGGCAAAATCAACTCCCGAAAACACCGCGTCGCGTAATATCCAGCAACCGATCGCGTCGGACGAAATCCGGTCACGCAAACCCACCAGAACGAAATCGTTCGCATTCCGCGCGACGCGAAGATCACCACCCCCGCACCAAGATCAGATTTGCGGCGCGCCGAACCGGCGACGGCACGCGAGCGGACCCCGCGCAACTCGAAATCACCCTTTCGAATTCAGCGAGTCAGTAGTTCTTTCGCCTCGAACTCTGCGACCGTTTGGCCCAGTCATGATCACACCCGGTTAGGAGTTGCGTCGATGAGTAACCGTCCACGTCGGGCCGTTCCCGCCGAGGTGCCGAGCGCCTTCGGCGGCGGCCACAACCCCGGAACGCGCTGGCCGCTGCCCGGCGCCGCCGTGCTCGCCGCGGCGTTCAGCCTCATCGCGGTCCAGCCGGCCGACGCCGCCGCCCCCTCCTGCACCCGGGCCGACAACGGTTCCGGGGTGAACATCTTCTGCAGCCGGGGAATCCCGGCCGGGATGACGATCGACGGCACCGAGGGCAACGACCGGATCGTGCTCACCGGGGCGCTGGCGGGCACCATCAACGCCCGCGGTGGCGACGACACGATCACCATCACCGGCCGCAGCGGCGGCACCGGCGGCAAGGGCGGCAACGGCTACCTCGGCTGGGCCCGCAGCGACCGGGACATCGACGGCACCAGCGGCGGCAAGAACGGCGGCGACACCGGCGGCACCGGCGGCCTGAACGGCACCGACGCCAGGACCAGCGCACGGGCCGGCGGCAGCGCGGGCAAGGGCGGCCCCGGCGGCGTCGGCGGTCCTGCCGTGGCGGAAACCGGCGTGATCAACGCCGGGCTCGGCGACGACACGATCACCATCCTCGGCGGTGCCGGCGGCAACGGCGGTGAAGGCGGCGACGGCGGCCCGGGCAGCACCAACCCGGCCGACGCGCGCGGCGGCGCCGGCGGCAACGGCGGCCAAGGCGGCATCGGCAACCTCGGCCGCATCAACCCCGGCGAGGGCGACAACACGATCACCATCACCGGCGGGAACAACGGCGACGGCGGCACGGGCGGCCGCGGCGGACCCGGCACCGCGGAAACGCGCAGCGGCAACGGCGGTGTCGGCGGCAACGGCGGCGGTGGCGCCCTCGCAGCCAACGGACCCGGCGGCGTCGGCAACGGCCCCACCGGCACGATCGTCAGCACCGGCGACGACGACATCACCGTGCAAGGCGGCAAGGGCGGCCGGGGCGGCGTCGGTGGCAAGGGCGGCGACGGCCAGCCGAGCGCCACCAGCTCCCGCGCGGGCGTCGACGTGGAAGGCGACGGCGGGGCCGGCGGAATCGGCGGCAGCGGCGGGGCCGCCAACGTCGGCAAGATCATGTCCGAGAACGGCGGCCGGTCCGCGGTCCACGTCCTCGAGGGCCCCGGCGGCGACGGCGGCAGCGGTGGCGACGGCGGCGACGGCAGCGGCATGGGCAGCACGGCCGGGCTGCAGGGCCAGGGCGGCCTCAACGCCATCGCGGGCACCGGCGGAGTCGGCGGCACCGGCGGGGCCGGCGGCCGCATCGGCACCGAAGAGGCGGCCCGCCGGAACTCCTGATGAACGCCCCGAGCCGACTGCGGCGGATCAGATCACCGCCCGCCCCGACGAGATGCACCCCGTGGGAGTGAATCGAAGTGCAGCGGACGTCCGGTGCTTCTAGGTTCTGGCCCGTGCGCCGGGATCATGCCGCAGCGGCGCTCCAGCGGGGCGGCCGAACTCCGGTTTTCCCCTGTGAATCCCCTCGAATTGAGAAGGAGCACCAGATGCCACAGACCTCTCGGTCGCTGAGCGCTGCCGAACTGGACGATCAGCGCGTCGAGTTCCTGCCGGCGCGCACGGTCATGTCGACGTTCTGGCTCCCCTGGAGCGGCACCGACGTCCTGGCCCCGTACGACCCGCCCACGCACACTCACACCGTGACCGGCGACGCCAACGTCATCACCACCGGTGACATCACCGGCGGCAACGGCGGCACCGGCGGCGGCAACGGTGGCGGCCAGGGCGGCGGCAACGGCGGCGCCGGCGGCGCCGGCGGCCTCGGTGGCGACGGCGGCGACGGCGGCGATGGCGGCGACGGCATCGGCGGCGACGGCATCGGCGGCAACGGCATCGGCGGCGACGGCGGCGGCAACGTGGGCTGACGCCGCGGATCGTTCGACAGCACCACCACCGGCGGGCGCGACCTCCCCCACCAGCGAGGATGTCGCGCCCGTCGGCCACGTTCGGACCTGATCAGGAGTCGCGATGGCCGCCCCGCACCAGGCCGGGTCGCCCCCGGCGGACGAGGACGTAGCGCACCTGCCCGTGCCCGCGCTCGTGGCGGGCACCGAGCTGATCGGCCGCTACCAGGGCTCCGGCCACCGCGAGGCGCCGTACCTGGTGCGCCGCCGCGACGGGCAGGTCCTCCAGCTCTCGCACCTGCTGTACCTGGCGGCGGCGGGGCTCGACGGGCGCCGCAGCTTCGCGGAACTCGCCGCGCGCCTCAGCAGCGATTCGGCGCGCACCGTCACCGCCGGGCAAGCGTTCTTCCTCGTCGAGAGCCGGTTGCGGCCCGCCGGGATCGTGGCTGTTTCGGAGTCGGGTGCGCCGCCGGAGAAGGTCCCGAAGGGGCGGGATCGGTTGCTGGCGCTGAGGTTCCGCGTCGCGCTGGTGCCGGAGCGCACCGTGGCGGTCATCGCCCGGATCTTCCAGCCGCTGTTCTGGCCGCCGGTGGTGCTCGCCGTCCTCGCGGCCTTCGTCTTCGCCGATGTCTGGCTGGCCGTCAACGGCGGCGCCGAGCAGGTCGTCGCGGGCGCGAAGGAGCTGCTCAACCGGCCGGAGCAGATGCTGCTGGTGCTGGGCGTGCTGATCGTCGCCGGGATGTTCCACGAGTGCGGTCACGTCGCCGCCTGCCGCTACGGCGGCGCGCGGCCGGGCGCGATGGGCGTGGGCATCTACCTGGTGTGGCCGGCGATGTACAGCACGGTCACCGATTCCTACCGGCTCAGCCGCGGCGGCCGGCTGCGCACGGATCTCGGCGGCATCTACTTCAACGCGATCGCGATGCTCGTCATGATCGCCGCCTACGCGCCGACCGGTTCGGCGTGGCTGCTGGCCGCGTTCCTGGCGTGGCAGGCGACCACCTTCTGGCAGCTCCTGCCGTCGGTCCGCTTCGACGGCTACTACATCCTGAGCGACCTGGTGGGCGTGCCCGACCTGTTCGACCGGATGGGGCCGGTCCTGCGCAGCCTGCTCCCGGGCCGCCGCTCGCATCCGCGCGTGCAGGAGCTCAAGCCGTGGGTCCGCCGGGTGATCACGGTGTGGGTAGTGCTGGTGATCCCGTTCATGGCGTACTGGATCATCGCCTTCCTGCTCCTCGCGCCGCACGTGCTGCCCACCGTGTGGCAAGCGCTGGTCCTGCAGTGGAACGGCGTGGGCGCCTCGGTGCGGGCGGGCGCCCCGGCTGCGGCGGCGGTCGGCGTGCTCCGGCTCGCACTGCTGGTGCTGCCGTGGGCGGGCCTCGCGCTGGTGCTCACCAACCTGACCCGCCAGCTCGTGCGTGCGCTCCGCAGGTGGCGGGCGCGCCGGGTGTCCGACTCGCGGTAGGCCCGGCGCCGGAGGACGGCGTTTTCGCGCGAAACCGGCGTTTGCCCTGAGGCGACGGCGCCGGTTTCGCGCGAAAACGCCAACTTCACCCGGTCGACCCGGGGTGATCGCGCGGTCTCGGTGGGCGACGTTCCGACACGCCGACGTGAGTGCCGACGTCGCGCGCGGGCGGTGTCCGGCAGAATGCTCGGTCGGATCTGGCGAAGATCGCAGAGAAGGCGGAATCAGCATCGTGACGACTGTTCATCAGAAGATCGCCGAGGAGCTCGGCGTCCGCGAGCGCCAGGTGCAGTCTGCCGTCGACTTGCTCGACGGCGGGGCGACTGTGCCGTTCATCGCGCGCTACCGAAAGGAAGCGACCGGCGCCCTCGACGACGCCCAGCTGCGCACGCTCGAAGAGCGGTTGCGCTACCTGCGCGAGCTCGAAGAGCGGCGCACGACGGTGCTGGAATCGATCCGCTCGCAGGGCAAGCTGACCGACGAGCTGGAAGCTCAGGTCAACGCGGCGGACTCGAAGGCACGGCTGGAGGACATCTACCTGCCGTACAAGCCCAAGCGCCGCACGAAGGCCCAGATCGCCATCGAGGCGGGCCTGGAGCCGCTGGCGGACCGGCTGCTGTCGGACCCGAACAACGACCCGCAGGAGGCCGCGACCGGTTTCGTGGACGCCGAGAAGGGCGTCGCCGACACCCAGGCCGCGCTGGACGGCGCGCGCTCGATCCTGGTCGAGCGGTTCTCCGAGGACGCCGACCTGATCGGCGAGCTGCGCGAGCAGGTGTGGACGCGCGGCCGGATGGTCTCCAAGGTGCGCGAGGGCAAGGAGGAGGACGGCGCGAAGTTCGCCGACTACTTCGAGTTCTCCGAGGGCTTCGCGGACCTGCCGTCGCACCGCATCCTGGCGCTGTTCCGCGGCGAGAACGAGGAGGCCCTGGAGCTGGCGCTGGAGCCCGACGACGGCGCGGAGCAGGTGGGCCCGACCGACTACGAGCTGCGGATCGCGCAGCAGTTCGGCATCGCCGCGCAGGGCCGCCCGGCCGACAAATGGCTGTCCGACGTGGTCCGCTGGGCGTGGCGCACCCGCATCCTCACGCGGCTGAGCGTCGACCTGCGGCTGCGGCTGCGGCAGACCGCCGAGGACGAGGCGGTCCGGGTGTTCGCGGCGAACCTGCGAGACCTGCTGCTGGCCGCGCCGGCCGGTTCGCGCGCCACGATGGGCCTGGACCCGGGCTTCCGGACCGGCGTGAAGGTCGCGATCGTCGACGGCACCGGCAAGGTCGTCGCGACCGACACGATCTACCCGCACCAGCCGCAGCGGCAGTGGGACCAGGCGCTGGCGAAGCTGGCGACGCTGGCCAAGGCTCACAACGTGGACCTGATCGCGATCGGCAACGGCACGGCGTCGCGCGAGACGGACAAGCTGGCGGGCGACCTGATCAGCCAGAACCCGGACCTGAAGCTCACCAAGATCTCGGTGTCGGAGGCGGGCGCGTCGGTGTACTCGGCGTCGGCCTACGCGTCGCGGGAGCTGCCGGAACTGGACGTGTCGCTGCGCGGCGCGGTGTCGATCGCCCGGCGCCTGCAGGACCCGCTGGCGGAGCTGGTGAAGATCGACCCGAAGTCGATCGGCGTCGGCCAGTACCAGCACGACATTTCGGAGACGAAGCTGTCGCGTTCGCTGGACGCGGTGGTCGAGGACTGCGTGAACGCGGTCGGCGTGGACGTGAACACGGCGTCGGCGCCGCTGCTGACCCGCGTGTCGGGCATCAGCGAGGGCCTGGCGGACAACATCGTCCACCACCGCGACGCCAACGGCCCGTTCCGGACCCGCAAGGCGCTCAAGGACGTGGCACGGCTGGGCCCGAAGGCGTTCGAGCAGTGCGCGGGCTTCCTGCGGATCCCGGACGGCGACGACCCGCTCGACTCCTCGGCGGTGCACCCGGAGGCCTACCCGGTGGTGCACCGGATCCTGGGCAGCACCGGCGGTGAGATGACCGGGCTGATCGGCAACGCGAAGGTGCTGAAGTCGTTGCGGCCGCAGGACTTCGTGGACGACAGCTTCGGCCTTCCGACGGTCACGGACATCCTGGCGGAGCTGGACAAGCCGGGCCGCGACCCGCGGCCGGAGTTCAAGACGGCGACGTTCGCGGACGGCGTCGAGAAGATCGCCGACCTGAAGCCGGGCATGACGCTGGAGGGCGTGGTCACGAACGTGGCGGCGTTCGGCGCGTTCGTGGACGTGGGCGTCCACCAGGACGGCCTGGTGCACGTGTCGGCGATGTCGAAGAACTTCGTCAGCGACCCGCGCGACGTGGTGAAGTCGGGCGACATCGTGCGCGTGAAGGTCCTGGACGTGGACATCCCGCGCAAGCGGATCTCGCTGACGCTGCGCCTGGACGACGAGCCGGGCGCCGGCGGCAAGCCGGAGCGCGACAACAACCGCGGCGGAGGCCGAGGCCAGGGCAGCGGCAACCGCAACGGCGGCGGCCGAAACGGCGGGGGCCGCGGCAACGGAGGCCAAGGTCGCGGCAGTCAGCGCCAGCGCGACAACGCCCCGAGCGGAGCGATGGCCGAAGCCCTCCGCAAGGCCGGCTTCGGCAAGTGATCCAGCACCGGCGCTGTGGCTGATCAGGGGCCCGGGAGCAGTTCTGAACTGCTCCCGGGCCTCCGTCGTCAGGAGAGGTCGTCAAGCCGACTGCATCACGGCCACGTTCCACCGAGCAGATCTCGCCAACGTTCCTCGATGACCGAAATGTCGACCAGCGGGCGCATTTCCGGGTCGAAGAACTCCAGCAGGTGACGAGTCCGGACGAAGGAGATTCCCAGTTCCAGCTGGATCGTCTTGAGGAACGACAGCGGTGTCAGGGTGAACGTCTCGTGGGATTTCAGGTGCTCCAGCAACTCCGTCAAGGTCGCGCCCCGTTCCACGAGCTGCCGGATTCCGAGGTCGCTCTGCGTCATCTGCCTGGCCTCCTGAACTGAACCTCGACGTTGGTGTACTTGCCAGGCTCTCCCTTGAGAGAACCGGGATCCACCGTCGCCTCGGTGATGCCGTACGAGGCCGAAGGCAGCAAGGGCGGTTAGGCTCGCGGTGGTCAGTGCCAGCGCGACAACGCCCCGAGCGGAGCCATAGCAGACGCCCTCCGCAAGGCCGCCTTCGGGAAGTGACGTTTTCGCTGGTCAGGCGACCCGCCCGTACTTCGCGAAGCCACATCGCCGCGAAGTACGGGCGGTCACACTGAACCGCACAGCTAAACTATTCCGCGTTCTCGCTCACCCATTCTCGTACAGCTTCCGGGCCGCGTTCCCGCGCCTCTTTCAGAACCTCGCCGCACTCTAGAATTGCAGGCACAGGCAGAGCACCTCCTGGAAAAATCAGTCCTTCCAGCGCAGCTTCCCCACATACGAACCACCGAAGCCGCAGATCTACCAGAAGGACAAAATCAGGAGGTAACAACATCCACACGAAACTCTTGCATCAAATCCATAACCGCATCCAAGAATTCGAAATCCAAAGAGTTCCGCGAGTCCTGAAAATTCTGCCAGACGATCTTCATCAGAGGTCCCTTCCCGAAGCTGGAGGACATGCAGTCCGCCAGCGCATCGAGATTCGACCCGAAGTATCCTCCAGGACCGTTGACCGCTTCACCCAACGCGCAGTAGAAACCCGGTTTCGTAGAAATGTGCGCGCCGTCCAATTGAACTACATCATCGGAACCGTAGCGGGCAGCCCTATGGTTCGAGGCAAACCAAGAATTCTGGACAACATGCAGCCAAGCATCCTGGTAGTTCGCCGACTGCTGAACCCATTCATCCTTCCCCAAATCCGCACCCGTCGCCCATCGTCTCCACACCTTCGCAGCCTCCGGAAACTCGCAGTGATTACCGAAGAAGCGATATGCAACGCTCAAGGAGCCATCTTGGGCCGATCCCACATCCCCAAGCACCGCGCGACCGATGAAGTACTCGCCAATCTTTTCCTGTCGACGACTCATGACCTCCAGCACGGCATCTTCGACTCTGCGCCTTGCCCTGTTGATCTCGTGGATCCCGAAGAAGATCGTTTCCGACGGCTCGTCGTCCGGATCGACGAAGAAGCCCACCACTTCGTCAGCCGCAACAAGCACGTCACGCGCCTCTTCACCAACCAGCGCGTACAGTGGGACATCCGCGTGATCCGTCATAAGAGCTTCACCAGCCACATTGCCCGACGACCCGGAACCAACACGAGCAAGGCTACTACCGCCATCCCGAATCAGGAAAATGAGGGGCGCTGAACTTCTGAATCTTCCGATAGTGCGTATTCGTCCATCCATACACCTTCGTGCCGTCCGGCAACGTCTTCTCCAGAATTCTGTCAGTATCCGGCCTACCAGGAACGCGGTATTCCTTGGCGTCCTTCCACCAGGGATGTTCACGACCCTTGTAGGTGTCGTGCGATGTGAGGTTACCCGCCTTCACATCGTCATACGCCTGGGCGATCTTGTTGTTCATCCCGTTGGGCAGCGGGTCCGACAGCTTCCCAGTGCACTTCAGACCGAGCGGGTCTA
This sequence comes from Saccharopolyspora sp. NPDC045839, assembly GCF_056431645.1. Lineage (NCBI taxonomy): Bacteria > Bacillati > Actinomycetota > Actinomycetes > Pseudonocardiales > Pseudonocardiaceae > Saccharopolyspora > Saccharopolyspora sp. NPDC045839. Next base: position 174,349 of record NZ_JBWKKH010000011.1, on the reverse strand, counting down.
GCCACGTGTGCGGATTGGGGACGTACTGATGCGGGTTGGCACCTCCATCCAGGCCAATCGGGTCGGCGCTGCCGTAGCGGCCGGATGCAGGATCGTAGTGGCGGTGGAAATTGTAGTTGAAACCCGTTTCCGGGTCGTAGTACTGCCCTGGGAATCGCAGCGGGGTGTAGGCGCCCGTTCTGCTCTGATCGACCGTGGCACCCCAGAGCGTTGTTCGGTGGAACCAGGCTATTCCACCTTGATCGTTGATCAGTTCCGTCGGACCGCCAACCAAATCCGTGACGATCGAATAGAACTGTTCGTCGATCCACTCCTGCGACGCTCGGCGCAGTGGCGATCGCTCAGTTTGGGTCAGGGGCCGGAAGGTTCCCGGCTCGTAGTCCCAGACCGTCACGCGGACGTCTCCGAGCTCGGGACCGTTCGGAAGCCCGTCGGTGTGTGCCTGCTCCGCCAGAACAGTGCCGTCCCAAGCGAACTCGACCTGTTCGAGCACCCGCGAGCCATCGGGGGCAAGACGCTGCTTCGCGACACGACGTCCGAGCGGATCGTATCGGTAGCGCCAGCGGGAGCCGTCTGGCGTGAGCACCTCGGTCAGGCGGTCCTCTGCGTCCCAGAAGTAGCGCCACGTTTCGGGCTTGTGGGACAGCCGCTTCCGCTGCCGCAGCACTACACGGCCCTGCGCATCGTGCTCGTAGCGGACAGCGCCCGCCCGGCGAATCAGGGTGCCACTGTACTCCCGGTCTCCCCGCTCCTCGACAGTCTCACCAGGTAGCGCCGGCCAAGATGCATTGGTGATGTTTCCCGCTGCGTCGTAGGCATACCGTTCGGTCCAGCTCGCCCCCGTGACAGCGGTGACGCGTCCAGCGCTATCGAGGTCGAAGGTACGGGGTCCGGTCAGCTGGTCATCCACTCCCGTCAAGTAGCCATCTGCGCGGTAGGTGTAGGAACGTTGCTGCATCCGACGCCCCGCACCACTGGTGAGCGACTGCGAAACCAGCTGGTGCTTAGCGTCCCAACGCTGGGCCAACACCGCGCCACGACCGAGCTGGCGCTCGGTTTCGTTACCTGCGCTGTCGTAGCTGAAGCGCAACGTGCGCCCGGCAGTGTGCAACGCGACCGGCTGGTTGTTCTCGTCGTACTCCCACGTGCTCTCCGCGCCCGAAGGCGTGCGGCGTCGAATCCGCCTACCCAACGGATCGTAAACCGAGGCGACCGTGCGACCGTTGATGGTTTCGGCGAGCACGCGTCCAGCCTGGTCCCGCTGGAACGCGATCTGGGTGTCGTTGTCCATCGCTTCGAGCAGGCGACCCAAAGGATCGTAGGAGAACGTCGCGGTGTTCAGATCGTCACGGCGTTCGATCACGTTGCCGAGGACATCACGAACGAAGTGCGTGACCTCCCCAGCACCATTGCTACGCGAGACCATCTGACCAGCTGCATCGTGCTCGTACGCGACCACCCGGCCGTTGAAGTCGGTCTCCCGAACCAGGTTCCCAGCCAAGTCGTACTCGTAACGCCACACCGAGCCGAGTTGGTTCGTGACGCTGACCAACCGGAGCTCGGTGTCGTAGTGGAACTGGAACCGCGTGCCGTCCGGTCGGACTTCCTGCGATGGCAGATCGAAATGCGTCACATCGGTATGAGTTTCCTGCCCGAGCGCATCGACGAACAGGCGAAGGTTGCCCTCGCCATCGTGCACCCAGCGCTCGGTCGCCCCGTCCGTGAGCGTCATCCCTGCGGGCTTGCCATCGACAGTCCAGCTGAACCGAATGGTGCCGCCCAACGGGTCCACTGCCTCCGTGACGCGGCCGAATTTGTCACGCACGTAGCGAGTCGTTCCATCTCTCGGATTGGTCACGGCAACCGGCAAGCCCGCCGCATCGGTCTCGATATGCTGCATGTTGCCCAGCGCATCAGTGATGCTCGTGAGGTGCCCGCGTTCGTTGTAGGCATAGCTCGTGACCGCTCCGGCCGGGTCGATCGCCCTGATGGGATTCCCGTGGTCGTCGTACTCACGTCTCGACACCGTGCCGTCCGGGGCGACGATCGTGATGGGGAGCCGGAGGTCGTTGTACTCGAACCGGACCTGGCTGCCGTCCGGACGTGTCACCGCGATCAGGTTGCCAACGTCATCGTAGTCGTAGCGGACCGTTCGGCCGAGCGGGTCGGTTCGGGAGAGCAGGCTGTCGTACTCGTCCCACTCGGAAAGGGTTTCACCGCCTAGCGGGTCGATCTCGCGGATCGCCTGGCCCACTTCGTTGAGGTGGTAGGTGGTGCGGGCCCCCTGCGAGTTGGTCCAGTAGGTGATGCGGTTCTCGCGGTCGTACTCCATCGTGCCGCTGAGGAAACCTCCAGACCCTTCACCCGCCACTACGCGACCTTCGGAGTCGTAGGTGAACCGGTACCACTTGTCGTTGCGGTCGGTCCAGCTGGTGATGCGGCCCGCGTGGTCGTAGGTGAATCGCATCGGCAGACCCGAAGCGTTGATCACCTCGGTGAGGCGTCGGTCTTCGTAGCCGTAGCGCATCAGCGGGACGTCGTCACCGCTGTCCGCTTCGCAGAGATGCAGCGCCGTGACCAGGCCTTCTTCGGAGTCGACACGAATGCGGTAACCACCCGAATGCCGCACCTCGATGGGCGTTCCCGCAGCGTCGCGGTCGAAGTCGATGCGGTGGCCGTTGCGATCCACGATCGTCGTCAAGGGCAGCACCCGGGCATCCGAGGCGAACAGGAGCTTTCGCCCGGTGTCATGCTCGGTGAGGGTATAGCCGCCGTCCTCGTGACGGGTGAGCTCGTGGCGCGAGCCGGCGAACCGCACAGTGGCACCGACCGCCGGTGTCGGAGCGAGCAGCAGCTTGCCATCCTCCGCGGCGAACGAGACACCTGCGCTGCTGAGCTCCAGACGTTGGTCCAGCGTGGAAGTCCAGGACGAGCCGAAGTGCTGGCCGACCCGGTACGACGACAGGTGCATCCTCTTCAGCACCAAGGGCAGGACCGACTCCAGCTCCACATCGGTCTGCGGCAGGATCATCTCGCCGGTGGCGATGTCGATCGGGTCGCCCTCAGTCTGCCGCGAGTCCCCATCCTTCGTCGGGTTCTGCGGGTCGTCGGACTTGTCGCTCAGCGGGGTGTCGTCCTTGCCGCCGGGCTTTGGCGGGTCCGTGGGCGGCGGGTCGCTCTTCGGCGGCGTGTTGCCTGCCGGGTTGGTGGAGCTTTCGCCGTTGGAGCCGGAGCGGCCTTTCGTGGCCAGTTCTTGGGTTGCATCTTGGGCTTTGGAGACGCTGGAGCTCGCGTCTACCTTGCTGGTCTTCTGTGACGGGGGCGAGTCGGAATCCGTCTTGGTGTTCTTTCCGTTGCCGCCTTTGGGCTTCGGTGTCACGGATTCCCCCTCATCCGCTCATGAGCTTGCTCAGGTTCGTCAGGCTGTCGATCAGGCTCGTGACGTAGGTGAAGATGCGGCCGACCCACTTCACCACCGCCGCCACGATCTGGGCTGCGATCACCGGGATCGTCACCACGAAGATCGCTTCGACCGCCCACACGATCACCCGCGCCACCAGGTCTGCGATCAGGTCGCGGACGATCTCGCGGGTCATCTCCACCAGGCCGCCCGCGCCTTCGGTGGCCGAGGCCATCGCCGCCGAGATCGCGGCCAGGCCGCCGACGGCGTCGACGTTGTTGGCCATCATCGACTGGTAGGCGTCGGCCGCCGCGCCCTGCCATTCGGGCAGGTCGCTCTCCAGGCTCGCTTTGAGGTCTTCGGCCATGGAGCCGAGCTCTTCGGCCATGTTGTTCCAGGTCGCGGCGTGGGACTTCACCACGTCGGGCATACCGGTCAGCTCGTCGAGGATCTCGCGCAGCGGCTCGAAATACTCCATGGCCCAGCCGATGCCGTTGGACAGCAGGGCGCTGAAGGGATCCAGCACGCTTGCCGCGACTTCGAGGCCCAGGCCGACGCCGGCCAGCGCGCCGGAGACCCAGTCCTCGCTCTGGATCGCAGTGACCAGGCCTTCGACACCTTCGGCCAGGCCGGAGCCGGTCCACGGCTTGCGGGACGACTCCACCGGGGCGACCAGCGAATCGTCACTCACGGCATCTCACCGCCGGAGGACTGGATCAGGTCCGCGTGCTCCTGATCGATGTTCTCGTAGTCGTCGGCAGTGGCGCGCAGCGACTCGGCCGCGAGCGATAAGTTCTCCGCCACGAAGTCGATCAGCTCGTCCTGGCGGGTGTGCCTGCCTTCGAGCACTCCGGCGATCCAGCCGCACAGGAGCCCGTAGGCCTGGTCGTCCTGCTGGATGTGCGAGCTGGCGGATTTCACCGCGTCGAAGCGCGCCTGGATCTCCTCGATCTTGCCCGCGTGCGCGCGGATCTGCTCGGCGCTGACAACGTAGCCGTCGCCCATGGTCACCACTTCTCCATGAACGACTGGTTCTCGTTGCCGTCCTCGACGTCGGGTTCCGGTGCGGGTTGCTCGGGCTGGTCGGTGCGCAGGTGATTCCCGACCGATTCCGAGATCGCTCGCGCCGCCGCGGATTCGGTGCCGACCGTGTCGGCGATGATCTCCTGGGAGCGGTCGGCCAGCTGGTTCTTCGCCTGGGCCAGGGTTTCCATGATGGTCCGCGAGACCACGTCGGGCGCGGTGCGCTCCATCTTGCTGGTCAGCTTGAGATCCACCAGCGCACCCGTGGAATCGATGGTGAGCTCGACCAGGCCCTTCGGGTCGGTCGTGGTGACCCGGACCTCCTGCAGCCGATCGCTCATCGTCTGGGTGTCGGCGGCGAGCTTCTCGATCCGGTCCTTCCACGCGGCCAACCGTTCGCGGGCACCATCCGGGTCGAGGATGTTCCCGTCCATGCGCTCCCCCCAGGTTCAGGTGCGGACACAGAAGCCTTGCAGCGGGAGGGTAATCAGCCCGGCGCACCTGTGGGCGGGAAATCGATCAAATGGTCCAATCGGCGGCAGGATCACAGTCGATCGCACTAATGGGCCAGAGGGTCATAAATGCGTTAGGGGGGCGCCTTGATCAGCACAACTGGTCAAGACGCCCTCGCAGTCCGTCCTATCAGCACTCCTGGCCGATCGGTGCGGGCGGGGTGCAGCCGTGGCGAGCTGCGGACTGCTGCGCGAAGCGCTGCAGATCGGCCAGTTCAGCGTCATTAAGGGGTTCCTCGCGGAAGTTCCCGTCGGTTCCCTTGGTCACGGATGCCTGGTAGAAGCCGGGGGCGAACGGAGTCGCGCAGGTCGCCGACGTCCAGGCAGAGGACTCATACGCGCCAGACGGCCGGTCGATGGCCGGGTCCCGGCCTACGTAAGCCTCCTTGTACTGCCCGTACGTGGCGGTGAGCAGCAGGCCGTCGACGAGCACGCACTCCTCGACGGGCGCGGTCCCCGCATCGGTTTCCCAAACCGTCTCGGCCGACGTCATCCCGGCACAGGTCCCGGATGCCTCAGCGGCGGGCACAGTCCGGCCGGTTCCTCCTGGAACCGCGAGCTCGGCATCCCCGCCGAGCTGCGCATCGCACCCGGTTTGCTCGACAGCGGACCGCGCTGTTCCGACGACGGCGCGGACCAGCTTGCGGCGCATGTCGGGAACGCTTTCCGGTGCATCAAGCTTGACCGTCACCGCGATCCCAGTGCCTTCGTGGCTGCCCCAGTTTCGGCAACCCACCAGCACGGATGCGGTTCCGTCGGCGTCCACGACGAACCCGGACCACCCGGCCTCCAGCGGAACCGGGAAGGAATCCTGATCTCGGAACGAGTGGAGATCGAAATTCGTGGACCTATCGCTCGGATTCTCGATGTAGACGCCGGCGTTGTCAGCCCTGCAGTGCACGTTCACGCTCTGCGAACTGACCTTCTCCTCGTACTGCTCGAGCAAGAAATCGAAGCCGATCAGGCTGAACCTGCTCGCCCCGGACAGGTCGAGGATCGGATCAACCGGAAGCATCCCGCCACAAGCCCGGCCCACCATCGCCGCCGGATACTGCTGCCAGAACCCATACCCGCCAGCACCCACCAGCAGCACGACCGCCCCGATCACGAACAACCTGCGGAACCGCCTCGCCCTGCCGGAACCCGCCCGGACTCCGCCTCCACCCTCTAAGCCACTCATTCGGAGCAGCGTAGACGATCTTGCAGCCTCAACCGGCGCGATCGGTCAAGCCTCGAAGCGGCCCGCCTTCACGGCGGTGACGAATAACCGCCACTGCTCAGCGCTCGCCGTGAAGTACCCGGCGGCCCGGTCCTTCGAGTCCCGCACCGCCGCACCGTACGTCGCGGGCGCGACCTCGACGCAGGCCGTCTCCTGGTGAGATCGGGAGGACTTCCGCCAGTCCCCCTCGATCCGCCCGACCTCAACACATGTAACCTGCTGCGCGGAACGGCTGGACTTCCGCCAGCCGGTGGGAAAATCGGTCATCGGCAACCACCTTCCAGCTCGTCGACAATCTCCGCGATCCAGTTTGCAGAACGATCTGGCGTCATGGCCAGGCTTCGAAGCTGTGAAACTGCTGCAGCATGAACCGTCACTTCGTTCTTGCTGTAGAGGAACGCACCGGTTGTCAAGTGCTCAAGATGAACGATCGACTCCGTCTTGGCGAACTCGAAGAGGATGAAAGAGCCCGCATGAGCGGGATGCCATGCCCCCGAAGCAGCTGGTAGCACTTGGATCGTGACATTGGGAAGTTCGCTCATCTTGTGAACGAACCGCAGCTGATTTGCCATGATCGAGCTGCCGCCGATCGGTTCCCGCAACGCCGTCTCCGTGATGATCGCAACGAAGTTCGGCGCATCGTCACCTGTCAGAACGTCTCGTCGACCGATCCGCATGGCTACGCGAGCTTCCAGGTCGTCTCCAGGAGCAGTGCCCATGATCGCCCTCGCGTAGTCCGAGGTTTGAAGCAAACCCGGAACCACACCGGTTGCAACGTCGGTGATCGTCGTGGCTGTCCTCTCCAACTCGATCAACGTCGTGAGCTCACGCCGGATACCAGTAACGCCTGAAGACACCAACCAGTTCGGCTGGTCAGCACCGCGCGCCATGTCGACCAGTTCTGCGTATCTGTCGCCGTTCACGCCCAGAGTCGCCAAGATCTGCGCCACGTCTTCCGGCTTCGGTAAACGCGTACCCGATTCGTAGCGTGACACCGACACGTGACTGACGCCGATCTGCTCAGCGAGTTCCTGCTGCGTCAGCCCAGCATCGCGGCGGCACTCACGAAGTTCAGCGCCGAGTGCCCGGGCCTTGGGCGTGTGTTCGGATTTTCCGACCATGAAAACCATGCTAGGCGTTTGACCTGCATAAACAACACCCTATTGGGTAGTTGATCGATCGATTCACCATCGGCAGACTTTTACCGGTAAGCGCGGTAAGACTCTCCGAGACTGGAGCCGCCGATGTATCCGTTCCACTGGGTTCCTGCCGCTGGGCAGCGGCATGCGAGCTTGGATGCCAAGCCCGTCGGGTGCGCCTATCCGACCGGGACGCAGGTGGAAACGCTGTGCCAGCAGGAGGTTTCTGCGGACAGCAGTGAGTTGGCGTGGCTGTGGGGCACCTGCGTCGAGTGCAGCCGGAAGGCTCGGCAGCTCGCCGGTGTCGATCCATGAGCGCGAAAACCGCTGCCCTGGCCGCTTTCCTGAGCAAGACGCAGTGGCTCATCGACGATCTCGCGTTCAACGCGGGTGCCGGTCGGCTCGACGCCGTCGACGTCGATGCGGCGACCGCCGCGCTCGAAGAAGTCGTCCGGCTGCTGCGCGAAACCCCACCGACCGTGATCGACCAAGCCGAAGGAGTCTCCTGATGTCCCCGTTCTGGACCGCGATGGCGTGCCTGCTCTCCCTGCTCACCGGCATGACGCTGATGTATGCCTGCCACCGGCGACCCCAGCACGCGGGAGCGGGCGAAGGCGCGACGAACGTCTGGCAACTGATCGACCACGTGGAAGCCGAAATGACGCGGGACGCCACCCCGACCGGCAGGCACCACCTGCGAGAACCCCGGGAGCCGACCGAACATTCCACACTGGACACGGTGCCGATCCACGAGCCGCCGTCGTTCGAGCTCCACCACCGGGTCCTGGAAGCCCTGCAACGCCTCTGACCACCTGGCCCGGCTCGATGCCACCTCCCCCGACCCCGAGGCATCGAGCCGACGCGGCCGGGCGGCGCACCCCCTGCGCCGCCCGGCCGCACCCCACTGAGAATCCACAGTGGATGATGCGATCCGGTATTACTAGCCGTTGGCCATCGCCGCTGTCAGGGCACGACGCGGAAGTGGGTGGTCAGGCGCCCATCGTCGGCCAGCACGTGGAAGGCGATGCCGGGCGGCACGTCGCGATCGTCCGGGCGGTCGCCTTCCCAAGCCATACGCAGGTTCCAGTTGACCGCCGGCCCCACGAGCAGCGGCCGCCCGGCGAAGGTCGAGGCGGCCGCAGTGTGGGCATGCCCGGTCAGCACGGCGGCGACCTGCGGGCGCGCTTCGAGCACGGCAGCCAGTTCTCCGGGCTGTTCCAGCAGGATTCCGTCGATGAACGGGTGGTGGAGCCCGACCGGCGGGTGGTGGAACGCGATCAGCGCCCGGGCATCCGGCGGCAGTTCGTCGAGTGTGTCGCCGATCCAGTCGAGCGTCTGCGCGTCGAGGCGCCCCTCGTCGCGGCCCGGGATCGTGGAGTCGCACATCAGGATCGCGGTCCCGGCGACGTGATGGACCTGGTTGACGGGCTCGCCGCCGGAATCTCCGCCGAGCAGGACCTTCCGGTATTCCGGGCGCGCGTCGTGGTTGCCCGGGCACATGAGCACCGGGAACGGAGCGGCGAGAATCCGCGCTGCCTCCTCGTATTCGGCCTCCGCGCCGTGATCGGCGATGTCCCCGGTCACCAGCAGCGCATCCACCGGGCGGGGCAAGGCCCGAAGGTGGTCCATCACGCGCGTGGCGCGTTGCGTCGCCCACTGGCTGCCGTCCAGGTGCAGATCGCTGATCTGAGCGAGCAGAACGGTCATCACTCCTCCAAGACGTGAGCTTCAGGCGCAGAACTTCCCAATTTTAGGCAAAATCGGAACCCACCCGACCCATGCCCGAAGCTCCCAATTTTAGGCAAAATCGGAAACCGCTTGGTGCTACTCGGTCGCCCCGGAGTAGGTGTCCAGCCGGAACGGGCGCTGGGCGAGCCATTCGCACCACTCCGCGGTCTCGCGCAGCGACGACGTCCCGACCCGTTCCGCCGCCGCGAGCTTCGCCGGCCGCCGGTCGGCGGCCCGCAACCGGTCCCACTGCTGTGCGTTGAGGATCAGCACCCGGACGCTCGGCAGGTCCGCGACGACCAGGGGGTCGACGACCTCCACTGCCGACAGGTCGAGGCGGGCCAGCGACGGCAAGGATCGGAGCACGTCGATGTCGATCGGATCGGTGGTCCCGGCCAGCTTCAGGTCCCAGAGCAGCGGATGTCCGGCCAGGCCGGTGAGGTCGATGCGCTCGGCCTCGATCGCCGCGCGCTCCAACGCGGGCAGGTCTCCGATCCGCGCGTGCACCGCCGATGCGCGGTTGATCGACAGCTCCCGGAGGTCGGGCAACGACGCCAGCGCGGCCAGATCCAGCTGCTCGGCGTCGTTGAGGTACAGGCACTGCGCCGTCCAGCCGTCGTCGATCCGGCTCACGACGTCCGCGAGGTCCCGGTCGCCGAAGTCGTGGTAGACCTGCTCGTGCCCGCCGCCCGAGCCGCCGAAGCCGGTGAAGGAATCCAGGTAGTCGGACTCCGGGTCCTCGTCCTCGAAGTCCTCCTCTCGGAGGGATTCGACGACCTCGGTCAGCATGGCCGTCACGGACTCCGCGACCAGCACGGGCGGGCCCATGATGTCCCGGCCGTACTCGATGACCTGCCCCGGGCTCCCCCGCTCGCCCGGGTCCAGGTCGACCGCGATGTCGTTCATGGCGAAGTCGGTGCCGAAGGTGATCCACCAGTCGTTGCGGGAAACCCGCTTGATCGCGCCCGGCGGATCGGGCTCGAAGACCACCGCGTCGTCGAACGGGCCGTCGTTCCAGCCCAGCGAACCCGGATCCCCGGTGGTGAACCACTCGACCACCACGTCCAGCGGATAGGGCGAGAACCCGCCGAGCAGCCCGGTTTCGGCCGCGTCGTCGCGGGTCATCCGGTACAGCGCCCGCAGGTCCTCCGGCAGCCGCGCGCCGATTTCGTCCTCCGCGGCGGCGATCTCGGCCTCGGTGTAGCCGGGCCGCAGCTCGGGTGGCCGCCCCTTGATCTCCGCGTACCGCTGGACGAACTCGTTGAACAGCAACGAGATCTCGGCGAGCGCCTCCGGGTCCGTGGGCGCGCCCGAGTTGCGCGCGGCGGGCGGCAGCGGCATCCCGGGCAGGGGGTGCCCGGGAAGGCGGAGGCCGTGGTCGAGCACGACGCGGGTAGCCGAATCCAGGTCCGCGGTGCAGGTGAGGTCGAAGCTCCCCGACTCGCGCACCGCGAGTTCCACGACGAGCGGGCTCGCCTCGGATCGCAGCAGATCGACCAGCTCCGACTGGGCCTCGTGGAAGTCGTTGCCGAGGCGGAAGTGCGCCGAGCCGACGGGGTAGGTGGTCTCGGTGACGCCGGGCGTGATGCGCAACCAGGTGGTCGCCGCCTCCCCTGCGTCCGCCAGGAAAGCCTGTGCCAGCCGCCGCGCGGTGGCATGCAGTTCCGTCGTCAAGTCGAACTCCTCGGCAGTCATCGATGCGAGGGCCAGCGTTCTGCCGGCTGCGGGACCAGGTCCTGCACGTCACCGGGAACCTCGCGGCACTCCAGGCCGTGGTCCCGGACCATCGCGGCGAACTGGCGGTGCGCGGCGACGGCGACCGGATGGCCCGCGTCCCGGATTCGGCGCCCCAGCCCGGCATCGCCGCGTGCACGATGGCGGAGTTCGCCGCGACCGGTCAGGGTGCGACGGCGCGCCTCGGGCGTCAGGAGGCGCGCGGCAGCGCGAGCCAGTCCTGCCAGGTGATGTCGCGTCCCAGGTAGCGGGGCTGCTGGAAGGGCCAGTCGGCGGCGATCCACTGCGGAACCAGCGCGTCGAACGCGCGCTCCACCTCGCCGCCGACGAGGTCGTCCACCACCCACCAGGCGACCTCGCCGTCGGAGCCGGCGCGCTCGGGCGGGTCGATGTAGACGCAGCCGAAGAGCGCCGTCTCGTCCTCGTCCAGCAGCGCGTAGTTGAACGACTGGTGCGCGGCTATCTCCTTCTCGTGCCGCAGCAAGTCGGTGCGGTTCTCCTCATAGGTCATCGTCTCCCTGGGCCAAGACCAGGCCTGCCCGAAGATCTCCCACAACCGCTCTCGGGAGCCCATCACGGCGGGGTAATCGCGCACGGCGTCCGCCTCCCGGATGGGCCGCAGGTGAAACGCGGTGCCCGGCACGGGCACGTGGACGGGGTGGACGAAGTCATCAGGGAGCCAACTCATAAGGGCCGAGGCTACAACCGGCCGGCGGACGACCACCGGGCTTCGGCAAGACCGACCGCGATCCGGCAGAAGGGCTCTAGGCGAACTGGTCGATCAGCAGGTCCAGGCGGGCCTCGTGGTGACTGGCTCGGAGCCGGTCGCCGCGGGTCAGGATGGCCAGGCCGTGCAAAGCGCTCCAGAACACCTCGGCGAGGGTTTCCAGATCGCGGTCACCGGCCAGCGGTTCGAGCACCGCGATGAGCTCGCCGAACGCCTCCTTAAGCGCGGCGGGCGAATCCGCCGTGCCGAACGGGATGTCGACGGGCCGCACGAACATCGCCTCGTAGAGCGCGGGCCGGTCCCGGGCGAAGTTCAGGTAGGCGTCGGCCAGTGCGCGCAGCGCCGTCTTGGGGGCGCGGCGCCCCTGGCGAGCCCGGCGGAATTCGGTGGTGATTTCGGCGATGCCCTCGATGGCGACGGCGGCGATGATCGCGTCCTTGCCGTTGAAGTGGCTGTACAGGACCGGCTGGCTGTACTCGACGCGCTCCGCCAGCCGCCGCGTGGTGACGGCGTCCCAGCCCTCGGCTTCGGCGAGCTCGCGCGCCGACTCGATGATCAGCCGGTGCCGTTCCGCCCGCTCCCGTTCCTTTCGCTCTCTTACAGACATGACCGAATCCTAGCATCGCTAGACAATCAAGCAGAGCTATTGCTAGCGTCGCTAGCGAACGGATCACCGCTAGACAAATGGGGAGCCAGCCATGACGCTGCGACGCTTCAACACCGGCCTGATGATCGTGCTCGGCCTCTTCGTGGTCTCCTTCGGAACGAGGTTCCTGATCGATCCGATTGGAGCAGCGGCAGGGTTCGGCATCCCCAACTGGCCGCAGGGCGACGCGGCGGGCTACTTCATCATCAAGGGAGTGCGCGACCTGGCCTGCGCACTGATCATCTTCATCCTGTTAGCGCTGCGTCAACGCCGAGCCCTGGGCTGGGTGGCGCTGGCGGACGCGATCATCCCGTTCGGCGACATGATCGCGGTCCTCACCCACGGCGGCACACCGGCGGCGGCCTTCGGCATCCACGCGGCCACGGGAGTGGTCGTGGTGGTGGCGGGAATCCTCCTGCTCTGCGAACGACCGCACCCCACCACCACAACCGCGCCGGCCCGCCAGGTCGCGACGGCGTAGCGATCAGCGCACCTTCGCCGGCAGAGGCGGAGTCAACGGCCTGTTCGCTTCGATAGGCGAGGTGAACGGACCGTTCGCCTCATCCACCCGAACCTCGACGAGCGCCGCCGGAACGGAGTGAACGGACCGTTCGTCCCGATAGACGAGGCGAACAGGCCGTTGACTCCCCCCTGAACGCACACGCGCCGCCCGGGCCGCGACCCACTAGCGTGCGAGCGGCGATCGCGAACGATGGGTGGCGTCGCAGCAGGCCTGGTCAGGACCCGTGCGCATTGTGCGTCGCTATGGCGAAACCAAGTACGCACGGCCATCTGCCTGTGCGAATGCCGGTTCGGCCCCTGGTGCCAGGCGGGGCGCGGGTCGACGCGCGACCCGTGCGCCGCCTGGCACACCCCCAGATTCCGGACCCCCCGGAATTCCACGATCGTGTAATCCGATCAAACGGTAGTCTAGAATGTGAGAAATCGTCAACGACGTGGTGGGCACGCGTGCTGTGATCTCGGAGTGAGTGCGATGGCTGACCCAGGAGCCGCCCTGGCCGAACGGCTGGCGTGGCTGCGGGAGTCCTTCCCCAGCCCCGAAACGGGAAGACCGTACGACGTCAAGACGATCGCCACGGCGACGGGGATGTCGGTATCGCAGCTCTACAAGATCCTTTCCGGCGAATCGCCCAACCCCGGCTGGCAACACCTGAAAGCGCTGGCCGCATTCTTCCGGGTGCCGTTGGACACGTTCGACAACAGCGAGCACGGCGAGAAGATCCGGGCGCAGCTGGCCACCCTGGTGGAACTGCGCGCCCTGAAAGAAGAAGGCGTGGAGTCCGTGAGCCTGCGCGGACTGACCGCCGCCCAGGCCGACCGGATCCGGGGCGTGGTGGAAGACCTGCGCCGCTCCAACAGCACCACCGGTCGCGATGAGTCATGAGCGCGGTCACAACTCGGATCCGACATCGTTCCGCTGCGCGCGGCTGGTGCTACCGGTGAGCCACGATCGGGACGTGACACGATCCGACCATCGCGATCTGACGGCGCGGTGCCAGGAGCTGGCCGCCGCGCTGCCGCTGCCCGCGCCCTGGGACCTGCAGACGTTCATCGCCGAGTTGGCCGAGGCCCGCGGCCGGCCGATCGAGCTCCGCCAGGTGTCCACCGTGGACTTCGACAGCCCCTGCGGAGCGCTCGTCTCGCTCACCGACCGGGACGTGATCGGCTACGTGACCAGCACCCCGCTGCACGAGGAGCACATCATCCTGCACGAGGTCGGCCACCTGGTGTGCGGGCACTCGGACACCAGGCTGGCCGACTCGCCGGTGGTGGCCGCGCTGGTGCCGGACCTGCCGCGGGAGCTGGTCGAGAGCGTGCTGGGACGCTCCGCGTTCGACGCCACCACCGAGCAGGAAGCGGAGCTGGTGGCGAGCCTGTACCTGTACCGCGCGGGCCGCGTGCCCGCGCCGATCCGTGGCGTGCGCAAGCTCGACGCGAAGAGCGGCCGCACGCTCCGCCAGATCCAGGCGACGTTCGACAGCGCACGCCGCCGAGGGCCCGAGAAGCTCCGATGATCAGCATCATCCTGCAAGGCGCGGGGATCGTTGCCGTGCTGGCGGCGGTCACGAAGCTCGCGCAATCCCGGCGCTCTTTGACGCCGAGCGTGGTCTACCTGTGCGGCGCGATCGGCTTCGTCGGCCTGTCGGCGGCCCTGGTGGCCCCGGCGTCGCTGCTCTGGGTATCCGCCTGGGAACCGATGCCGAACCTCGGCCGGTTGGTGGCCAACATCCTGGCCATGGTCGCCGGCGTGTGCGTCCACGGGCTGCTGACCCACCTGGTGCACGACGGCGCACGGGCACGGCGGGTGATGCGCGTCCAGGTCCTCGTGGCCGCCGTCGCCGCGGCCACCATGACGGCGTTGATGATCGCCGCCGGCATCCCGTTCCACCCCGAGTTCCTGTCCGCGTTCGCCGACCGCCCGGCCGTGGCCGCCTACGTCACCGTGTTCGCGCTCTACATCGGGTGGGCCACCTCGGCGTTCGGGTGGTTCCTGCGCCACTACATCGCCCAGAGCAGCCGTCGCTGGTTGCGCGCCGGGCTGCGCACGATCCAGGCCGGCTGCGTGGCTTCCGCCGGCTGGGCGCTGACCAAGATCGCCGCTGCGGTGTGGGCGGTGACCGGACACGACCCGGGCGTGCTGGACCCGTTGGGCGGCGCCTGTGCCGGGGCGTGCGTGGCGCTGGTGGCCGTCGGGGCGACGATGCCGGTCTGGGGTCCTCGGGCGGCGATGCCGATCACCTGGTGCCGCGCCAAGTTCCAGGCCCGGAAGCTGCACCCGCTGTGGCGGCGACTGGCCGACGAGCTGCCGCAGATCACCCTGCCCGCAGGCGCGGTCGCCTCGAACGCGCAGTTCGCGCTGTACCGGCGGGTGGTGGAGATCCGGGACGCGCAGCTGGTGCTGCGGTCCTTCGTCCACCCCGAGGCGGGCGACTGGGCCCGCCGGGCCGCCGAGGAGGCCGGGCTCGACGAGCGTGCGACCCACCAGGTGGTGGAGGCGGCGGGCCTGGCGGCCGCGCTGGACGCGCATGCCGCTGGCCACCGGCACCGCACCGAACCGGGCGAGGCCACCGCGCCGTACCGGGGCATGGCCGCCGACCTGCACACCGAGGCGCGCTGGTTGATCCAGGTCGGCCGCACTTTCGACCGGTCGCCGATCGTGTCGACCGTGCGGGACCGCGCCCGAGCCGACCTCCCGGACCCGACGCCCTAGCTGCGACCGGGCTCGCCTGACGCCGATTTCGCGCGAAATCGTCGCCACCTTGGCACAGCGAACGGCGATTTCGCGCGAAATCGCCGCGGGTCAGGCCAGCGCCGCGAACAGGCCGCCGCCGACGACCGCGCCGACGACCGCTCCCACGGTGACCTGCGCGGGCGTGTGGTCGCCGAGCCGCGCCCGGGACCAGGAGACCGCCGCCACCACCAGCATCAGGACCAGGTAGGCCGGGTGGTAGACCACGGCGAGGATCACCACCGCGCCCGAGGCCACCGCAGAGTGCATGGACACCTTCCACCAGACCGTGATGCCGCCCGTGACGAACAGCGAGGCGATCATGGCGATGTCCAGGGCGATCAGCAGCCACGGCGCACCGAACGCGACCAGCAGGCCCAGCCCGATCAGGCTCATGACGATCAGCGCGACGAACGGCACGAACCGGCCCGCGCGGTCGCGCACGTGGTGGCTGTCCCACCGACCGGTCTTCGCGCCCCACACGATCACGCCCATCGGCAGGATGCTGCTGGTGGCGGAGACCAGCAGCCCCCAGCCCAGGGTGGGAGCGAGGGCGCGGGTGGCCTGCCAGGCCACCGCCAGCGGCAGCAGCACGACGATCACCCACGGCGCGAAGACCTCGGTGAGCACGCGCGCCGCGCGGTCCTTGCCGGACCGCCGGGCCGGCACGGGGTCGGTCTTGGGGGCTGCGTTGGTCATGGGCTCCTCTGGCGCTCAGGTGACGGGCAATGTCCACATGGGACAGATCTGGGTGCGTCGTGAGTACTTCGGTTCGCCATGGCGATCCAAACCGCTCACGAGCGGCTGGCCACGCCGATCAGGATGCCTCGCCTGGCTTGCCGGTGTTCACCAACAGCTCCACCAGCTTGTCGCCGAGCACGCCCGGGATGACCCGCTCCGCCGAGCGCGCCGCGGCCGCGTTGAGCGCGGACATCACCAGCGGCCGCAGCCGCTGCAGGACGTCGGAGTAGTACGGGATCTCGTCGTCGCTGGGCACCGGGCGGGTCAGCACGTGCTTGCGCACCACCTCGACCAGGATCTCCGCCACGTGGTCGATGTCCTTCTGCAGCTGCTCGGCGAGGTCCAGCACCTCGTTGAGCGGCACGCCGAGGCTGACCAGTTCCGCGCCGGCGTCCAGCAGCTGCGGGCTCGGCGAGACGAAACTGCGGCCGCGCCGCTCCAGCAGACCCAGTTCGATCGACCGCTTGACGTTCGACGGGGAGAGCTGCTTGCCGAACTTCTTGCGCAGCTCCCCCACCGTGACGGCGCGGGGCGCCTCGTCCGCCCAGGACGCGCCGACGACCTCCTCCAGCCCGAGCACCTCGCCGAGGCTGCGCCCGGACTCCCAGGCCGCGATCATCTCCTTGATCTGCGCGAACGCGTAACCGCGCTCCAGCATGTTGATGATCAGCCGCAGCCGCACCAGGTGCGCGTCGGAGTAGATCGCCGTGCGACCCTCCCGGCGAGGCGGCGGCAACAGCTCCCGGTCCTGGTAGACGCGCACGTTGCGCACCGTCGTGCCCGCAGCCCGAGCAAGATCGTCGATCCGGTAGTCCGCCACTCGACGAAGTCTAGTTCCCCTGTTCGAACCGCGCCGCGACCTGGGCCGCGCCCGTGCGTCGCCCGAACCGGCCGGCTTCGAACGGGGCGAGGCCGACGGGCAACGGCAGCCGCGAGCACGATCCCCTCGCGGCCGAGCAGCGGGCGTGGCCACCGCCGCGCCCGCTGCTCCGTCGAACGTCAGCCAGCGTCCGCCTTGGCCGCTTCGCCTCGTGGGGCTCGGTCGTTCCCCTTGAGCGCGAAGCAGAACAACGCGGCTACCACTAGCACCGCGGCGGACGCCAGCAGCACCACCTGCATCGCTTCGACGAACCCCACCGCGAACGCCTCCTGGCCCAGCCGCGCGAAGAGGGCGGCGTCCTCGGGCGACAGACCAGCCGGGACCGACGGCGGGCTGAACCGCCCTCCCCCGGCCACCGCGCTCTCGACGAACTGCGCGCGCAACCCCGCGGGCAACTGGCCCGCGCGCAGCTCCGCTTCGCCGCGCAGGGCCGAGTTCAGGCAGGAGGCCAGGACGGCGCCCACCAACGCGGTGCCCAGCACCCCGCCGACCTGCCGCGTGGTGCCTGCGACCCCCGACGCCGCACCCGCGAACCTGGGATCGACGCCGTCCATGGTGACCTGCTGCAACGGCGCGAACGTCGCGCCGCTGGCGATGCCGATGATCAGCAGGCCGGGCAGGAGCGGCCAGGCTCCGGAGTCCGGCCCCGCCATCGCGGCGATGACCACCAGACCGAGCGCGAGCATGATCATCCCCGCGGCGAGGACGCGCTTGCCCCCGATCTCGTCGGCCAGCCTCCCCGCATACGCCGAGCCGATCGCGGTGAGAACGGCGTTGGGCAGCAGGACGAACCCCGCTTCCAGCGGCGAATACCCCTGCGCCAGCTGCAGGTAGAGGACGAGCACGAACGCGGTGCCGATCATGCCGAGCTGGAAGACGAAGCCGATCCAGTTCCCGGCCGCGAAGTTCCGCCCGGCGAACAGGCCCAGCGGCATCAGCGGCTCACCGCGCTGAACGTGCTGCCAGCCGACGAACAGCGCCAGGAGCACGACACCGGCCGCGATGACCGACGGGATGCCGATCGGCCCGCTGATCGTTCCCCAGTCGTAGCGCTCGCCCTCGATGAGGCCGAACACGATCCCGCTCAGCCCCGCGGTGGCGAGCACGACGCCCACCAGGTCGATCTTGTGCGGGCGTGCGACGCGCAGTTCCGGGACGAACACCAGGGCCAGCACCGCGGTGGCCACCCCGATGGGGACGTTGATGAAGAAGATCCAGCGCCAGCCGAGGTGGTCGACGATGAACCCGCCGAACACCGGGCCGAGGATCGGCGCGAGACCCGCGATCGCGCCGAAGACGCCGAACGCCCGGCCGCGCATCCGCGGCGGGAAGATCGTCAGGATCGACGAGATCACCTGCGGGAACAGCAGCGCTCCGCCCAGCCCCTGCAGCACTCGCGCGCCGAGCAGCTGTCCCGGCGTGCTCGCGAGGCCGCAGAGAGCGGATGCGGCGGTGAAGGCGGCGATGCCGGTCAGGAACAGGCGCCGGTACCCGAAGGTGTCCCCGAGCCGTCCCGTCGTGATCAGCAGCGCCGAGAAGACCAGCAGGTAGGCATCGATCACCCACAGCACCTGGTCGTACGAGGCGCCGATGCCGTCGATCAGGGTCGGGACCGCGATGTTGACGATCGTCCCGTCGAGCAGCGACATGAAGAAGCCGACGCAGAGGATGCCGAGCACCAGCCACGGGCGTCGCGCCGCGGGCCGGTCGGCGGAATTGTTCTCCAGCACTCCGATTACCTCCGAGAATTCGGGCACCGGTCGGCGATCCGGGGCCGAAGCACACGGCCTCGGGCCCGGATCCCATGACCGGTCCGGGAAAAGTGGGTTTCCGGTGACGTCGCGGAGACGCCCTAGAACCCGGGTTTCGGAGGATTGCCGGAAGCTGCGCCGAGTTCGGCGCGCGGAGAGCCGGAATGCGGTGATTCGAAGGCAGAACGCAGGTCTGCTCGCCCGATTGTCACAACCATCTCAGAACACCTTGCTGCGATGTGGTGTGACTCCCACCTTTCTCGCGTCATCGGACCCGAGGAAAGCTGATCGGCGAGGCTACGTCCACGATGGGAGGTGCCCACGGTGAGATGTCGACGCGGAGCCTAGCACGACGCGCCCCCGGGCCGGGCCGAGCTGTCGTGACCGCGGTTTCAATTGAGCGTTTTTCATCCTGGTCGGCCCGTAGCCGCGGGTCGCAAAGCCGCATGTCGGTGGGGTGTCGCATGCGCCGCAGGCGCATAGCCCACCTACGACACTGGCACCGCCGCGGGTTCTCAGCGTTCGCCTGGCCAGGACGGCCCCTCCGCCGTGTATTGGCATACATCAGGAGGGGCACCCACAGACCAGGCGGGCGCTGTAACTCCCGCAGGGGGGCCGCCACCCGCACCGCCACCCAAAACGAGGCTGGAAAAACCTCATTGAAACTGCGGGGAACCCGTCACGACAGGAAGCCGCGCAGCAGCGACGCGGTGCCCTCCAGGTGCTCGGCCATGGCCCGCCTCGCGGCCTCCGGATCGCCGTCGAGGATGGCCCGCACGACCTCCTCGTGCTGCTCGTTGGAGTGCACGATGTTGCGCTCCAGCAAGGGAATCGCGTCGAGCAGCTCGTTGAGGCGCATCCGCACGTCGGCGACCGCCGAGGTCAGCGACGCCGAGCCGGACAGCTCGGCGATCGCCAGGTGCAGCCGCGAATCCATCCGCCGGTAGTTGTGCAGTTCCGCGGTGCCCGCGTCGGACAGCCGCGACACCAGGTGGGCGCGCTCGGCCTCGCCGAGGTCCCGGGCCGCCGCCTGCTCGGCCGCGCCCACCTCGAGCACGTGCCGGTGGGTGAGGGCGTCGTGCAGGTCGACACCCATCTCCCGGGCGATCCGGCGCGGCCCCTTGCGACTGGGTCGCGGCGGTTCGACGTTGACGAACGTGCCGCCGTAGCGGCCGCGCCGGGACTCGACGTACCCGGACTCCTGCAACGCCCGGATCGCCTCCCGCAGCGTCACCCGGCTGACGTTGAGCCGGGCGGCCAGCTCCCGCTCCGCGGGCAGCCGCTCCCCCGGCGCCACCACGCCGAGCCGGATCGCCTGCAGCAGGCGCTCCACGGTCTCCTCGAACGCGTTGCCGGTGCGCACCGCTCGGAACAGCGCCTCGCTCGCCCGGCTGTGCAGCACCAACGGCTCGTTCTGGCTGCTCACGTCACTCCCCCCGGCCTGTCCTGCCGCGATTCCAACGGGAATCAACGCACCGATTCCCATTGAACCCCGTCAACGTCGCCCCGGCGCTGTGGGGTCGTGAGCGGTTCTTGCGGTTCACATCTCACAGGGGCGTGACGTACGCGCCGGAGATGCCGCCGTCCACCAGGAACTGCGAGGCCGTGATGAACGACGCGTCGTCGCTGGCCAGGAAGGCGACCGCGGCGGCGATCTCGGTCGGCTCGGCGAAGCGCCCCATCGGGACGTGCACCAGACGCCGCTGGGCGCGCTCGGGGTCCTTGGCGAACAGCTCCTGCAGCAGCGGCGTGTTCACCGGCCCCGGGCACAGCGCGTTGACCCGGATGCCCTCCCGCGCGAACTGCACGCCGAGCTCGCGGGACATCGCCAGCACGCCGCCCTTGCTCGCGGTGTAGGAGATCTGCGAGGTCGCCGCGCCCATCACCGCCACGAACGACGCGGTGTTGATGATCGAGCCCCGCCCCTGCCGCCGCATGTACGGCAGGACGTGCTTGCAGCACAGGTACACCGAGGTGAGGTTGACCTCCTGCACCTTCCGCCACGCCTCGATGCCGGTGTCCAGGATGGAGTCGTCGTCCGGCGGGGAGATGCCGGCGTTGTTGAAGGCGATGTCGACGGAGCCGAACTCCGCGTCGGCGGTGGCGAACAGCCGCTCGACGGCTTCGCCGTCGGTGACGTCGGTCTGCACGAACAGCCCACCGACCTCGTCCGCGGCGCGCTTGCCCGTGTCCGGGTCGACGTCGGCGATGACGACCTTGGCCCCCTCGGCGGCGAACCGGCGGGCGGTGGCCAGCCCGATCCCGCTGGCGCCGCCGGTGATGACGGCGACGCGGTCCTGCAAACGTTCCGGCATTTGCTCACTCCCTGGTTCTCGCGGGACACCGGCCGGACGCATGAACTCACACGTCCTCCGAAGTCGGGATGAAGACGTTCTTGGTCTCGGTGAACGCGTCGACCGCGTCCGGCCCGAGCTCGCGGCCGAGCCCGGACTGCTTGAACCCTCCGAACGGCGTGTTGTAGCGCACGGAGGAGTGCGAGTTGACCGAGAGGTTCCCGGCCTCGACCGCGCGCGACACCCGCAACGCGCGCGCCACGTCGCGGGTCCAGATCGATCCGGACAAGCCGTACGCGGTGTCGTTGGCGATGCGCACCGCGTCGGCCTCGTCCTCGAAGGGCACCACCGCGACGACCGGCCCGAAGATCTCCTCGGCGAACGCCGGATCCGCCGGATCGGGCGTGAGAACCGTTGGCGGGAACCAGAATCCACTGCCCTCCGGCGCTTCGCCCTGGAACGCCACCGGCGCGCCGTCGGGGACGTAGCCGGCGACCTTGGCGCGGTGCGCGGCCGAGATCAGCGGCCCCATCTCGGTCTTCTCGTCGGCCGGGTCGCCGACGACCACACCGCGCACCGCCGGTTCCAGCAGCTCCATGAACCGGTCGTAGACGTTGCGCTGCACGAGAATCCGCGACCGCGCGCAGCAGTCCTGCCCGGCGTTGTCGAAGGCGCCGTAGGGCGCCGTCGCCGCCGCGCGCTCCAGGTCCGCGTCGGCGAAGACGATGTTGGCGCTCTTGCCGCCCAGCTCCAGCGTCACGCGCTTGACCTGGCTCGCGCACCCGGCCATGATCCGCCGGCCCACCGCGGTCGAGCCGGTGAAGACCACCTTGCGCACGTCGGGGTGGGTGACGAACCGCTCCCCGACGACCGCGCCCCGGCCGGGCAGGACCTGCAGCAGCCCTTCCGGAAGTCCCGCCTGAAGCGCGAGTTCGCCGATCCGGACCGCGGTGAGCGGCGTGAGTTCGGCGGGCTTGAGCACCACCGCGTTGCCGGCGGCCAGGGCCGGGGCGAACCCCCACGCGGCGATGGGCATCGGGAAGTTCCACGGCACGATCACGCCGACCACGCCCAGCGGCTCCTGGAACGTGATGTTCACGCCGCCGGCAACCGGGATCTGGCGGCCGAAGAGCCGGTCCGGTGCGGCGGCGTAGTACTCCAGCACGTCCCGCACGTTGGCCGCCTCGCCACGCGCATTCCCGATGGTGTGCCCGGAATTGCGCACTTCCAGCCGCGCCAGGTCCTCGATGCCGGCATCCACCGCCGCGGCGAACCGGCGCAGCAGCCGTCCCCGTTCCGCCGGGGCGAGGGCCTGCCAGGACCGCTGCGCGCGGACCGCCCGCGCGATGGCGGCGTCGGTCTCGTCGACGGAGCACAGCTGCACGGTGGTCACGACCTGCTCGGTCGCCGGGTTGATCACGTCATGCGCGGTGGTCACCGCGTACCTCCTTCGCCGCCGCGGCAAGCGCCACGAACAGCCGATCGTCGGCTGCGTCTTCTTCCGGATGCCACTGGACGCCGAGCGCGAACCGCGCGCCGGCCAGCTCAACCGCCTCGACGGTGCCGTCGCCGGCCCGCCCGGTGATGTCGAGGCGCGGGGCGACCTCGGCGATGGCCTGGTGGTGGTAGCAGGGCACCTCGACGTGCTCGCCGAGGACCTCCGCGATCCGGCTGCCCGGGCTCAGCTCCACCTTCGTGCTGCCGAAGACCGCCGGCTCCGGCTGGTGGTCCCGGTGCTCGACGAGGTCCGGGAGGTGTTGGTGCAGGGTTCCGCCGAGCGCGACGTTCATGATCTGCGCGCCCCGGCAGACACCGAGCACCGGCAGGTCGCGGCCGAGCGCGGCGCGCAGCAGCCGGATCTCCCAGCCGTCCCGGGGCGGCCGGGTCGGGCCGAGCTCGGCGTGCGGCCGCCCGCCGTAGCGCGCCGGGTCGATGTCCGCGCCGCCGGCGAGCACCAGACCGTCCACAGCGGACAGATCGGGCTCGCCCGGGAGGACCGGCAGCAGCACCGGGAATCCACCGCCGCGGTGCACCGCGTCGACGTAGGTCGTGGGCAGCAGGGCCGCTTCGCGGTGCCAGACCCCCCAGCTCGCCGCTTCGACATAGGTGCTGATGCCGATGATCGGCCGGTCAGAGGCGTTCGAACCCACGGATCCGCTCCCAGTCGGTGATCGCCGCGTCGAAGGCGGCCAGTTCCACCCGGGCCGCGTTGACGTAGTGGTCGACGACGTCCTGGCCGAACGCCTCGACCGCGACCTTGCTCCCGGCCAGCAGCCCGGCGGCCTCGCGCAGCGTCGTCGGGACCGTGGGTTTGCCGGAGGCGTAGGCATTGCCCGAGAGCATCGGTTCCAGCGGCAGTTCTTCGGAGATACCGTGCAGCCCGGCCGCCAGGATCGCCGCCACCGCGAGGTACGGGTTGACGTCGCCGCCCGGCACCCGGTTCTCCACGCGCAGGCTGTCGCCGTGGCCGACCACCCGCAGCGCGCAAGTGCGGTTGTCCCGGCCCCACGCGATGGTGGTGGGCGCGAAGCTGCCGGCCGCGAAGCGCTTGTAGGAGTTGATGTTCGGCGCGAGGAAGTAGGTCAGCTCCGGCAGGCAGGCCAGCTGGCCCGCGATGAAGTGCTCCATGACCGGGGAGAACCCGTGCTCCCCGGCGCCGGGCATCGCCGGGCCGGCGTCGTCGCGCAGGCTCGCGTGGATGTGGCAGGAGTTGCCCTCGCGGGCGTCGTACTTGGCCATGAAGGTGAGGCTCACGCCCTCCGCGGCGGCTATCTCCTTGGCGCCGTTCTTGTAGAGCGTGTGGTTGTCGCAGCTGGTCAGCGCGTCGGAGTAGCGGATGGCGATCTCGTGCTGGCCCAGGTTGCACTCGCCCTTGGCCGACTCCACGTACAGCCCGGCCCCGGTCATGTCGTTGCGGATCCGCCGCAGCAGTCCCTCGATCCGGCTGGTCCCGGCGATGGAGTAGTCCACGTTGTACTGGTTGGCCGGGGACAACTCGTGGTAGCGCTTGTCCCACGCCTGTTCGTAGGTGTCGCGGAAGACCAGGAACTCCAGCTCCGTTCCGACGTGCGCGGTGAACCCGAGCCCGGCGAGCCGGTCGAGCTGCCCGCGCAGCACCTGCCGCGGCGACGGGGCGACCGGCTCACCGGAATGCCACTGCACGTCGCAGAGCACCAGGGCGGTCGCTTCCTGCCACGGGATCCGGCGCAGGGTTGCGAGGTCCGGGCTCAACACGAAGTCGCCGTAGCCGGTCTCCCACGAGGTCATCGCATAGCCGTCCACAGTGGTCATATCGACGTCGACGGCGAGCAGGTAGTTGCACGCCTCGGTGCCGTGGGCGAGCACCTCGTCGAGGAAGTAGCGGGCCGAGCACCGCTTGCCCTGCAACCTGCCCTGCATGTCGGTCAGCGCGACGACGACCGTGTCCACCTCGCCGGAGGCGACCAGCTCGCGCAGTCGTCCGACGGTCAGCTGCTCGTTGGGCGACACCGGTGGCTCCCTTCGGCCGAACCAGCGGCCATGCATTGGTATGGGACCAGACCTTTGAACGCGAGCCAATGGAAGCAGCCGCCGACTCCGAGTGTCAACACCCGTTCGGCTGCTCGTATGGAATCGGCGTCGAGTTCCGGCCACGGGTATTGACATCGCCCGGAGGCGGCAGCACGCTGCCCAACTAATCAATGGGCCACGGTCATACCAATCTCGGGAGAGGACCCCGCCATGACCGAGAAGCGGCGGCAGGTGGACTACGAACGAGTCGGCAGCGACTACCTGGACAAGCGCCGGCTCCGGCAGGGCGCGGCGGGCTGGGTCCTGCTCGCCGGGCTCGGGGTCTCGTACGTGATCTCCGGCGACTTCGCCGGGTGGAACTTCGGGCTGGCCGAGGGCGGCTGGGGCGGGCTGCTCCTGGCGACGGTGCTGATGGCGACCATGTACACCTGCATGGTGTTCGGGCTGGCCGAGATGGCCTCGGCGCTGCCGGTGGCCGGGGCCGGGTACGGCTTCGCCCGCCGCGCCCTCGGCCCGCTCGGCGGCTTCGCCACCGGCACCGCGATCCTCATCGAGTACGCCATCGCGCCGGCCGCCATCGCGGTGTTCATCGGCGGCTACGTGGAATCGCTGGGCCTGTTCGGGCTGACCAGCAGCTGGCCGGTGTACCTGGCGTGCTTCGCCGTCTTCGTCGGCATCCACCTCTACGGCGTGGGCGAGGCGCTGCGGCTGATGTTCGGCATCACCGCCGTGGCCGTGGTCGCCCTGATCGCCTTCGTGATCGGAATGATCCCGCAGTTCTCGGCGGCGAAGCTGTTCGACATCGCACCGGTGGACGCCGCGGGCGCCAGCGCGTTCCTGCCGTTCGGCTACGCCGGGGTGCTCGCCTCGCTGGTGTACGGCATCTGGTTCTTCCTCGCCGTGGAAGGGGTTCCGCTGGCCGCGGAGGAAGCCCGCGACCCGCGCAAGGACATGCCGCGCGGGATCATCGCGGCGATCGCGGTGCTGCTGGTGTTCGCCGCGGCCATCCTGGTGGTCGCGCCGGGCGGGGCCGGGTCAGCGGCCATCGCCGACGCCGACAACCCGCTGCCCGCGGCCGTGCGCGCCGCCACCGGCGGCGACAACGCGCTCGCCGAGATCGTCAACTACGTGGGCCTGGCCGGGCTGGTGGCGAGCTTCTTCTCCATCATCTACGCCGCGTCCCGGCAGCTGTTCGCGCTGTCCCGCGCGGGGTACCTGCCGCGCCGGCTGTCGGTGACCGGCAAGCGCCGCACCCCGTACCTGGCGCTGGTGGCGCCGGGCACCGTCGGCTTCGTGCTGGCCGCGGCCACCCGCGACGGGGCGCTGCTGATCAACATCGCGGTGTTCGGCGCGACGATCTCCTACGTGCTGCTGAACCTCTCGCACATCGTCCTGCGCTTCCGCGAACCGGGCTTGGAGCGCCCGTACCGGACCCCCGGCGGAATCGTGACGACCTCGGTCGCGCTGGTGCTGGCGATCGCGGCGGTGATCGCGACGTTCATCGTGGACATGGTCGCGGCGGCCATCATGGCCCTGATCTTCCTGGCGGCGCTGGCCTACTTCTGGTTCTACAGCCGCCACCACCTGATCGCCAACGCCCCCGAGGAGGAGTTCGCCGCTCTCCGAGCCGCCGAATCCGAGCTGTCGTGACCCCGGTTCAATTGGGTTTTTCCAACCTCTGTGCGGAATGCCTGTGCCTCTGGGTCGTGAGTGGTCATGGCTGCTATGACGACCACAGACACTCACGACACCTGCGCATTCGGGCCCCTGACCTGACGTCGCAGATCAGGATGAAAAACGCTCAATGAAACCGCGGTCAGTCGTGGTCGCCGTCGACGTAGAACCAGGCCCCGTCCTCCCGGACGAAGCGGCTGTCCTCGGTCAGCACTCCCGCTCGTCCGCCCAGGCGGTAGTGGGCCTCGAACCGGACCGTGCCCTCCGCGTCGAACGGCCCGCCGCCGGTGCGGTCGAGGATTTCGAGGCGGACCCAGCGCTGGTCGGGATCGAGGCTCAGCGAATCCGGCCGGGTCGAGGGGTGCCACGAGGCCAGCAGGTAGGCCGTGTCACCGACCGCGAACGCGCTGAACCGCGAGCGCATGAGCTGCTCGGCCGTGGCCGCGCGGCGCTCGCCGGCGTGCAGGCGGGCGCAGCACTCGGCGAACGGTTCGCCGAGGCCGCAGGGGCATCGCTTGGGGGTGCTCACCCCGACAGCTTCTCATCGCCGGCGCGCTCGGAATCAGTGGGCGTTTCACAACGAGGCGCGGGCACGCGTAGGACGCCGTTTTCGCGCGAAACCGGCGCTCCGCGTGAGGGCGGGACGCCGGTTTCGCGCGAAAACGCCACCCCGCCGGGCACCGGATGCCTTCGGATGACCTGGCCCGGAGTCCTTCCGGAACGACGACTTGGAGCGGTCGTGGGCGCGGAAGCCGGTTCCGCCCCCACGGCCCCCGGTCAGCTCTCGCGGCACTGCGACGCGGTGCCGTTGCCGGGCGGGACGTCGAGCGTCGGGTTCCGGTCGAAGAAGCCGACCGGCTTGAGGGTGAAGCCGCAGAGGTCCACCGGCATCACCGGCCAGTCCTCCGCGCGCGGGAAGTGCGTCAGGCCGAAGGTGTGCCACAGCACGATGTCCTCGCCGTCGATGCCGCGGTCCTCCGCCGTGAACGCCGGGATGCCCGCGCCGCCGTGGCTCTGGTTCACCCACTCCCCCGCCGGGTACCGCTCGTCCGCCGCGTACCGGGTGACCCACAGGTGCTTGGTCGCGAACTCGGCGCGCTTCGCGATCGATGAACCGGGATCCGCCAGCAGCACCGGATGGCCCTGCGGGTGCAGCGCGTACCCGACCGGCTGGCCGAGCCGGTTGGTGCGCTCGGTGTTGACCACGTGCCAGGCCCGCCCGCTGGCCGGGTCGGCCTCCCGTCCGGCGTCGCTCTCCTGCGTCAGCCGGGTGACGCTGCGGGTGAAGGCATTGCCGTGCGGGTTCTCCGCGCTGATCGGCTCGCGCTTCGCCTGCACCTCGTCGACGGCGTTGCTGGTGCCGTCGACCATCATGTCCAGCCGCGCGCTGAACAGGTGCTGGTGGAACGGCGCGCCGAGGCCGGGGGCGAGCTCGCTGGCCCAGCGCGAGCCCTCCGCCGGGTAGGACGAGGTGAACACGATGCCGGTGGCCTTGACCTCCAGCTGGATGGTGCCGTCCAGGTAGAGGTACCAGTAGAAGCCGTAGTCGTAGTTGCCGACGCTGGAGAAGAAGGAGATCACCAGCCGCCGCTGCCGCCGGGTCTCGGCCGATCCGGTGAACACGTCGGTGTGCTTCCACAGCACGCCGAAGTCCTCCTCGTGCATGCACACCGCGTTGCGCAGCGTCCGGGGCGCGCCGTCCTCCTGCGCCACCACCGCGTCGAAGTAGTGGATCTCGCCGAGGCAGTCGCAGCCGAGGGCGAGCTCGTTGGCGAGCTTGCCCAGCGAGTACTCGCCGGAGTCGAAGTAGTTCTGCCAGAACCGCGCCGGGGCCGGATCGCCGTAGTTGACCAGCATCTCGGCGACCGAGGCGCGGTAGATCACCGGCCGCTCCCGGTCGCCGTCGCGGAACGACAGCTGGTGCAGCACCAGGCCTTCGCGCGGGTCGAAACCGACGCGGAAGCGCCAGTTCTCCCAGCGCACCTCGTGGCCGTCGACGGCGAAGCTCGGGCCGTCGGGCTGGGTGATCTCGATCGGCTTCAGCGTCTCGCGCTGCGGGCCGAACAGCTCCTGGTCGGCGTAGTTGCCGCTCTCCGCCGGGACCGGCAGGTGGCGGTCGTCGACGACTTCCAGCACGCGCTGCTCGATGACGTCGACGTAGGCCACCAGCCCGTCCACCGGATGCGCCCACGGCAGTTCGTCCGGGTCGTTCTGCACGAACGCCAGAGCGCGCAGCATCCGCCGTCCGCTCTCCTCCGCGGCGCCGAACCAGCCGGCGGACAGCGGGCAGACCCGCACCTTGTCGACGTCTTCGATGCCGCGGTCGCGGATCGCCTGCCGCCACGTCTCGTCGGCGCGCACGATCTTCTCGACCAGCTCGTACTCGGTCAGCATCACCGGCGGCTGGCCGTGCTCGACCGGGTCGACGGTGTGCCTCGCCACCACCCGATCGCCGGTCAGCGACACCACGGTGGTGGTCAGCTCACCCGTTTTCGTGTCGAGCAGCACCGAACGCACCTGGCGGTCGGAATCGCCGCCCGCCAGCACCACGGCCTTCGCCGGTTCCTCCAGCTGCACCAGGGGAAACCGGGTCGATTCGCGCAGGAGTCCCGCGCCCAGCAGGATCTCGCGGTTGCGCACGATCTCGTCGGAGCTCAACGGTTCCAGCGGATGCTTCGTCATCGCCTGCCCTCTCCAGTCTCGGTCGCCCCGGATCGCCCCAGATTCCCTTGGAACAGGGCGGTTCGTCCAGCGGATCACCCGATCACCGGATCGTCGCAACCGTGCCGTCCGGCTCAGCGCGCGTCGTAGCGAAGCCGGTTCGCCGCGATCTCGGTGCGATGGTCGATCGCCCACTCGCCGAGCGCGAGCGCCGGGCAGAGCAGCGAGTCGCCGAGCTCGGTCAGCGCGTAGTCGACGCGCGGCGGCACGCTCGCGTGCACGGATCGGCTGACCAGGCCGTCGCGTTCCAGCTTGCGGAGCGTCAGGGTGAGCATCCGTTGCGAGATGCCGCGAACGGCGCGGTGCAGTTCGCCGAAGCGGAGCGACCCGTCCCGGAGCTGCCCGACGACCAGCAGGCTCCACTTGTCCCCGACCAGCGCCAGGATTCCCAGCACCTCCTGGCAGGCCGCTGCTTCCGCGGCATCGGCGCGGGTCAATGGTTACCTCCGTGTGCGTCACCGACAGGAATGTGCCGTCTTGTGCCAACCCCGTTGGTACCAAATGATGTGGCTACGCACAAAGCGTAAGCATTGGAAAGTTCAGACGTTTCCACTGGCAACGGGCCTGCGGTGACGCGGAAAGGGCAGCTGGTGCACAAGAATCTGGTGGTCGTCGGGGCCGGGCCGGGGCTCGGGATGGGCGTCGCCCGGGCGTTCGGCAGGCGCGGGTTCCGGGTCGGGCTGATCGCGCGGAACGCGGCGCGGCTCGCCGAATCCGTCCGGGAGCTGGAGAGCAGCGGCATCACGGCGACCGCGCATCCGGCGGATGTGCGGGACCGGGACGCGCTGACCGGCGCGCTCGACGAAGCGCAGCGCGCGCTCGGGCCGATCGACGTGCTCGAATACAGCCCCGGCCCGCAGGCACCGATCACCTCGGCCGCCGAGACCGATCCCGATGCCGCGAGCGCGCAGTTCGAGCTGTGCGCGCTGGGCGCGGTCACCGCCGTCAGCCACGTGCTCCCCGGCATGGTGGCGCGCGGCCGCGGATCGCTGCTGCTGACCACCGGGGTGTCGTCACTGGTTCCCGCGCCGTTCCTGGGCAACGTGGGGCTGGCGATGGCGGGTCTGCGGAACTGGGCGCACGCACTGCACATCGAGCTCGCCCCGAAGGGGGTCCACGCCGCGGCGGTCACGATCGCCACCGCAGTCACCGCCGAAAACGCCGCCGAGGTGGGCGAACACTACTTCGGGCTGTACGAATCCCCGGAACGGGCCGAGGAAATCATCGGCGACGTCGCGGCTTTCGAATCGCTCGTCAGGGGCAACGCCGCGCCGCGCCCGTAGCCGGGCGCGGCGCGGGTGCGCTACTGCTGGGGCTGGTGATCGGCTGGCGGTGACGTCTCGGAGTGCGCGGTGCCGTCCTGCGAGGTCCCGTCGTGCCCGGACACGTCGAGGACCGTCGCGGTCAGGAGCTTGTCCAGGCCGAGCGGATGGGAACCTTCCGCCGCGGCGGCGGTTCCGGTCGCTGCAAGCGCGGCCAGCCCGCAGAGCAGCGTGGTGATGAGTGGACGACGCATCGAAAACCTCCCGGTGAGTGGGAATTGCCGGGAGAACGCCATCACAACTCGATCATCTCCGCCGGGTGCATCACCGAGCCGGGGCACCGGTTCCCGAGTTCGGGGGACGGCGCGGTCCGCATTGAGGTCTTTCCAACCTCGTTTTGGGTGGCGGAACTTCGGAGGCGGTCTGGACTCCGGGATCCCCGGCCTCGTCTGGGGTGCGGGGCGCCGGGTGCCTCCGGGACGAGCCACGCGGAGCCATTCCGAAACGACCACTTGGAGAGCAGTGGCCCGGTCGCCGGGGGATGTGTGACCGGGCCACCACGAGGTGGGTACCTGGGGTGTCAGGTGTCCACCCGTTCCTCCTCCCGCGATTCCGCGGCCTGCGCACCGCGCCGCGGAATCACCCGGGATTCGTCGGCCGGAGGACCCGCCGACGGCGACGAACGCACTGCTGCACGGGGAGTTCGTCTCCGCGGTCGAGAGCCGAGTGATGCCATGTTGCCGCGCCACCACCGCACTGTCGCCGTTGCGTACATAAGGAAACTTTTGTCACTTTTGTAACCGGGAGAAGTGGCCGATTCTCCGCGGAACCGGCCACGGCTCGCGATCAGGGCACGAGCACGACCCGGCCGAGCTGGCCGCGGGCTTCCATGAGCTCGTGCGCCCCTGCGGCGTCGGCCAGCGGCAGCGCGGCGTGGACGACCGGGCGGACCCTGCCGTCGGCGACGAGGTCGAGCAGCACCTTCGCCCCGGCCGCCAGCACGTCGGGCTTGTGGCGCATCAGGCCCCACATGCCGAAGCCCAGCACGGTCTTGTTGCCGAAGAGCTCCGCCATGTCGAGGGCGGGCACCTCACCGCCGGCGGCGCCGTAGAACACGAGCCGGCCGAACTCACCGATCAACGGCACGCTCCGGCGCAGCACGTCGCCGCCCACCGTCTCCAGGACGACGTCCACGCCCTTGCCGCCGGTGGCCGCCAGGATCCGCTCGTCCCAGTCGTCGTCGCGGTAGTCGAAGGCGAGGTCGGCGCCCAGCGACCGGGCGAAGTCGAGCTTCGCCGGGCCGCCTGCGGTGGCGATCACCGTCCCCGCCCCGAGCGCCTTGGCCAGCTGCACCAGCAGGTGCCCGATGCCGCCGGCCGCCGCGTTGACCAGCACGCTCTCCCCCGGCTGGAGCCGGGCCGCCGTGGCGATCACGTGGTAGGCGGTCTGGCCGGGGATCGGCAGCGCGGTGGCCTGACCGGCGTCGATGCCGGCCGGGACCGCGAACAGCCAGTCGGCGCGCGCGAGGACGTGGTCGGCGTAGGCGTCGGCACCGACGCCCGTGGCGACGCGATCATCGATGCCGACGGCCGTCACCCCGTCGCCGACGGCCTCGACGATTCCCACGACGTCACCGCCGGGCGAACCGGGCAGTTCCGCCGGCCCGCCCATCGGAATTCCCCTGCGCCGCTGGCATTCGGCGAAGTTGACGCCGATCGCCTCGGCGCGGATGAGGACCTCGCCCGCGGCCGGGCGAGGCTTTTCCACCTCCTCGATGCGGAGCACGGACGGCGCCCCGTGTTCGTAGTGGCGGACTATGCGCATTCGGTTCTCCACGTCGGAAAGTTCGATCGAGCCGCGCGGCTCCGCCCGGATCTTCCGGGTTACATATGCATGATGTCATGCACATATTTGACATTAGACACATGCATGCCGGTGCGTCAATCGCTTAAGGTGCTCACGTGGCACGTGGAGACGAACCGGACGAGCTGCTGGACGCGGTCGGCCCGGCCTTCTCGCGGCTCCGGCGCACTGTGTTGCTGGACGTCGAGAACCCGGTCTCGCGCAAGGACCTGACGCGAACCCTGGTCCTCGGCGTGGTGGCCGATGAGACCGGCGGGGAGATCACCGTCGGCGTCGTCGCGGAACGCCTCGCGGTCGACCCCTCGGTGGCGAGCCGGATGGTCTCCGACTGCATCTCCGCCGGGCACCTCGTCCGCGCCGCCTCCCAGCTCGACGGCAGGCGGACGATCCTCCGGCTCAGCCCGGACGGCGCCGAGCTGCTGGACCGATTCCGGCGGCAGCAGCGCGAAGCGTACGAGCACATCACCCGGGACTGGCCCGAGCGGGAACGGCTGGAATTCGCCCGCCTGCTGCTGAAGTACGTCGGCGCGACCGAAGCGCTCCGCGAGCGCCGCGCCCGGTGATCACACCCTGAGATCGATCGCTGACCTGCGGCGATGGCGGGGTGCCGGGCGTTCGCCGGACCCGAGCGGTTAACGTTCGGGCCGGCGGCGGAGGAGGCGGGCGCGGTGTTGCGGGTGCAGGGATCGTTGTCTCGGCAGTTGCTCGGGTGGCAGCTGCTGATCATCGTTTTGCTGCTCGCCTCGATCGCGGTGTTCTCCGTCGCGCAGACCGACTCCGCGTTCCGGGCCACCGAGGGCCGCAAGATGCTGTCGGTCGCCGAAGACCTCGCCGCCACCTCCGGGGTGCGCGTCAGCCTCGAGGACCCCTACAAGCGCGACACGCTGCCGATCTTCGCCGAGAGCACCCGCAACCTCTCCGGCGCCGACTACGTGATCATCACCGACCGGCGCGGCATCGTGCTCACCTCGCCCGATCCCGGGCAGCGCGGGCAGCTGCTGCCGAAGTCCGAGACCGCGCTGGGCGGCCGCTCGTGGGTCGGCGAGATCGAGCTGGACGGCGCTGATTCGCTGGTCGCCCAAGTGCCGGTGATCTCCGAGGACGCGCGCGTCCTCGGCGTCGTCGCGGCCGGCCGCAATCCCCCGGACCTGCTGCAGGGATTGCGCCAGGCGCCGGAGAACCCGCTGACCCTGCTGGCCTTCGCCACCGTGCTCGGCATCGCCGGATCGGTGCTGCTCGCCCGGCGGGTGAAACGGCAGACGCTCGGCCTGGAACCGCAGGAGATCACCCGGCTCGTCGAGCACCGCGAGGCCCTGCTGCACGGCGTTCGCGAAGGCGTGCTGGGCGTCGACGAGCAGAACCGCATCACGCTGGTCAACGACCAGGCGCGCCGCCTGCTGTCGCTGCCGGCGAACTGCGTGGGCAGCGACATCGACTCGCTGGACCTCAACGACCGCGCCCGCGACGTGCTCACCGGCCGCACCGACGGCGTGGACCAGATCGTGCTGCGGCGCGGCAAGGTCGTGGTGCTCAACCGGATGCCGATCTCGTCGGTCGGCGCCGTGGTGACCATGCGCGACCGCACCGAACTCGTGGACCTGCAACGAGAACTCGCGGTGCACCGGGACACCACCGACACCCTGCGCGCCCAGGCGCACGAGTTCAGCAACCGGCTGCACATCATCTCCGGGCTGGTCGAGCTGGGCGAGTACGAGGAGCTGCAGCGCTACGTGCACCGCATCAGCCACACCCACGAGCAGTGGCACGCCGAGGTCACCGCGCGGGTCCACGACCCGGCCACCGCCGCGCTGCTGATCGCCAAGGCCAGCCTCGCCGCCGAACGCGGCGTCGGCCTGCGCCTGAACGAGGGCAGCTACCTGCCGGAGGTCGACGAAGAGCTGTCCGCCGACCTCGTCACGGTGCTGGGCAACCTGATCGACAACGCGCTCGACGCCCTCGAAGCCGGCCCGGCCGACGCGGACCGGTGGATCGAGATCGACCTGCGCTGCACCGACGAAGTCACCGCGGTGGTGCGGGACTCCGGGCCCGGGGTGGCCGCCGAGATCGTCGAAGAGGTGTTCCGGCACGGCTTCACGACCAAGGCCGCGCGCGGCGGCGAACGAGGCCTGGGGCTGGCGTTGACGAGGCAGATCTGTCATCGTCGCGGCGGTTCGGTGCAGGTGCACAACGCGCACGGCGCGGTGTTCACCGCGCGGCTGCCGCTGGAAGGGCCGGGATCGTGATCAAGGTGTTGGTGGTGGACGACGACTTCATGGTCGCGAAGATCCACAGTGGATACGTGGCCCGCGTCGACGGGTTCGAGATCGCCGGGGTGGCGCACACCGGTGCGGACGCGATCCGCGCCGTCGACGAACTGCGCCCGGAACTCGTGCTGCTGGACATCTACCTGCCCGACATGGACGGCCTCTCGGTGCTGCGGGAGCTGCGCGCGAGCACCACTCGCCCGTCGGCGGACCCCGACGTCATCGTGATCACCGCGGCCCGCGACCTGGACACCGTGCGCGGCGCGATCCGCGGCGGGGCGCTGCACTACCTGATCAAGCCGTTCAGCTACGAGGCGCTGCGCGACCAGCTGGAGAACTTCCGCGCCCTGCACCAGAAGCTCAGCGGACTGCCCGGCGACTCCCCCGCCGCGCAGCAGGACGTCGACCAGATCTTCGGCACCCGGACCCACCGAGCGGCGCCGCCGAAGGGGCTGGCCACCGAGACGGCGCAGATCGTCGAGCGCATCCTGCGCGAGACGACCGCGACCGACGGCGACGTGTCGGCGGCGGAATGCGCGGACGCCGCAGGCGTTTCCCGCGTGAGCGCGCGAAAGTACCTGGAGCACTTCGTCACCTCGGGCCGCGCCGAGGTCCGCCTCCGCTACGGCGGTACCGGCCGCCCGGAACGCCGCTACCACTGGACCCGCTGACCGCCCGACACGCCGACAACACCAAATTTTAGGCAAAATCGGAAACCCCGACCCCCGCCCGCCCCAGCACAGGGACGCCCAATTTCAGGCAAAATTGGGCGTCTCCCGACCCGGTCAGCGGGTTCCAATTTTAGGCAAAATTGGGGCGTCTGGTGCGCGACCTTCGGTCGCTGCGGTCAGTACCAGGTGAAGGTGACCGGCAGGGATGTGAGGCCGCGCATCCAGACCGACGGGCGCCACACCAGGTCCTCCGGCGCCACCGCCAGCGCCACGTCCGGCAGCCGGTCCAGCAGCACCTCGATGCCCGTCGACGTGATGATCCGCGCGATTTCCTGTGCGGGGAACGGACATCCGTGCTCGCCGTGGCTGAACGACAGGTGCGCCTGGTTGCCCGCCGCGCCCGCGTAGGAGTCCGGCCGCACCTGCGGGTCGGTGTTCGCCGCCGCCAGCCCGAGCACCACCAGGTCGCCCTTGCGGATCCGCTTGCCGCCCAGCCGCGTGTCCTGGGTCGCCCAGCGCCCGACGAAGTTCTGCGTCGGGGTGTCCTCCCACAGCACCTCGTTGAGGGCCTGGCCGACGCTGCGGCGGCCGCCCGCCAGGGTCACCGCGAAGCGCTCGTCGGTGAGCATCAGCCGGATGGTGTTGCCCATCCAGTCCGAAGTGGTCAGATAGCCCGCGCCCATCGTGATGAACAGGTCCGTCGCGATCTCCTCGTCGGTGAACCCCACCGGGTGCGCCTGCAGGAACGAGGGCACGTCGCGGCCGGGGTTCTCGCGCTTCTCCCCCGTCAGCGCCAGCATCCGCGCGACGACCCGCTCGTGCGCCCGGACCGCCTCGTCGCCCTCCTCCGCGGACAGCGCCACGTCCCGGACCAGCGTCGGAGCCTCCTCGTCCGGCAGCCCGTAGATCTTCAGCAGCGCCAGCAGCGGGATCTGGTGCGTGTACTCGGCGATCAGATCCGCCTCGCCGCGGCCGGCGAAGCCGTCGATCAGGCCGTCGCAGATCTGCTCGACCTGCGACCGCAGGTCGAATTCGTCCACATCGGCCAGCGCCTCGGCCAGCGCGCCGCCGCGCTTGCGGTGGTCCTCGCCCTCGGTGAAGACCACCGAGGGCTGGGGCTCGACGTAGGGCCGCAGCGACCAGTCGGGGGGCACCGAGTTCCAGCCGTTCCAGCGGCGGGAATCGCGGCCGAACAGGTCGGGGTTGCTGGTGACGTGGTGGACCTCGCGGTAGCCGAGCGCGCACCACGCCGGCACGCCGCCTTCGAGCAGCACCGGCGCGACGGTGCCGTGCTCGCGCCGCAACTCCCGGTAGACCTCCTCGGGGTTGTTCTGGAACCGCGGACCGTAGAACGTCGCGGCCCCGGCGTGCGTGTCCTCGTCCGCCGAAGACTTGTTGGGGCTGGTCACCGCGTGGCCTCCCGGGCGGTCGACAGGGCGTGGAGGTGTTCGACGAGCCCGACCAGCACTGCCTTGCTGGACTCCCGGTCGCGGGCGTCGCAGTCGATCAGCGGCACCTCGGGCGACAGGTCGAGCGCATCGCGCACCTGCGCCGGGCTGTGCTCCGGTTCACCGAAGTTGTTGCGGGCGACCACGAACGGCATCCCGTGGTGTTCGAGGCGGTCGATGGCGTACCAGGAATCGGCCAGGCGGCGGCCGTCCACCAGCACGACGGCGCCGAGCGTCCCGGAGAACAGCTGGTCCCACAGGAACCAGAACCGCTCCTGGCCGGGCGCGCCGAACAGGTACAGCACCAGGCGCTCGTCCAGCGTGATGCGGCCGAAGTCGAACGCGACCGTCGTGGTCGACTTGCCGCCGACGCCACCGGTCTCGTCGATGCCGATGCCGGCCTGCGTCATCGTCTCCTCGGTGCTCAGCGGCCGGATCTCGCTGACCGAGCGCACCATGGTGGTCTTGCCGACGGCGAACCCGCCGACGATCACGATCTTCAGGCCGTCCGCGGCGGTGTCGCGGAGCGGGACGCGACTAGATGTTCCGGAGTCCAACGAGCACCTGCTTGAGGAATTCGGGGGCGGGCAGTTGCGCCTCGACGCGCTTCGAGGACGGGTGGCGGGCGGTGATCTTGCCCATGTCGAGCAGGTCGGAGAGCAGGATCTTCACCACGCTCACCGGCAGCCCGAGGTCCGAGGACAGCTCCACCACCGCCACCGGCTCGCGGCACAACCGCAGGATCTTGGCGTGCTCGGACTGCATTCCCGGGCTCGGATCGGATTCGCTGACGATCAGCGTCACCAGGTCGAAGGTGTCCTCGGCGGGCCGGCTGCGGCCACCGGTGACGGTGTAGAGCCGGTCCGGGTCCTCCTCGTCGACCAACCGCCTGGCCATCACGCCTCGGCCGGGTCGTCGTCGCGCGGCGGGGAGCTCAGGTATTCGCCGATCTGCTCCACGAGTTCGTTCATGTTGTGCCCGACGACGCCGACGTCCGCGTCGTCGGCGGCCAGCACGGCGAGGTGCGCGCCGACCCCGGCCTCCACGATGCACAGCACGCCGCCGTAGAACTCGGTCATGGACTGCCGGACGCCGCCGCTGCCGTCGCCGAACTCGACCGACGCCCCGTAGGACAGGCTTTGGATGCCGGAGGCGATGGCGGCCAGCTGGTCCGCCTGGTCCACCGACAGGCCGGGCGTGTGGCAGAGCTTGAGGCCGTCCTTGGACAGCACCAGGGCGTGCCGGGTGCCCGACGTCCGCTCCAGCAGGTTCTCCAGCAACCAGTCGAGGTCGCGAGTTGTCGTGGTCATCGCAGCTGTGGGGCGGTGCTCCGGGTTCCCGGCACCGACCCGCGCCTCCAATCCGTTGTCCAGGCGGTCAGGCCGTCATCGAGCGTTGTCGTCCGAAGTGGACGGTGAGTCGCGGCGGGCGTTGCGGAAGGCGCCGAACCGCGCCCAGGCGTCCGGGCGCGGCCGGGGCGGCTCGGACTCATTCGGCTCGGCGGCAGCCGATCGCGCCGCGGCCAGCGTCTTGCCGCGGCGACGCTTCGGCAGCGCGTTCGGCTCGCCGGTTTCCGGTGCCGGATCGGTGCTTTCGGCCGCGATCGGCGCGGTGGAGGCCGCGGGGGCTTCCGGCGCCTGCCTCGGGGTGGGCGCGGGTTCCGGCCGGGGCTGCGTGATCAGCTGACGCGGGATCAGGACGACGACGCCGGTTCCGCCGCGCGAGGACGACCGGAAGGAGAC
Source organism: Saccharopolyspora sp. NPDC045839 (assembly GCF_056431645.1). Classification (NCBI taxonomy): domain Bacteria; kingdom Bacillati; phylum Actinomycetota; class Actinomycetes; order Pseudonocardiales; family Pseudonocardiaceae; genus Saccharopolyspora; species Saccharopolyspora sp. NPDC045839. The sequence continues at coordinate 136,150 of NZ_JBWKKH010000011.1, read as the reverse complement.
GGTGAGGCCGTGCTTGCGGGCCAGCTGGCCCACCACGGCGAGCCCGAGCCGGGTGCCCGACATCGCGGCCAGGTCCAGCGGTTCCGCCGACACGGCGCGCTCGGCGCGGGCCAGCGCGGCGGGGCTCATGACCAGCCCGCTGTCCTCGATCGTGACGATGACACCGGTGTGGAGCTCCTCCACGTAGACGTGGACCTCCTCCGCCGGCGGCGAGAAGCGGGTGGCGTTGTCCATCAGCTCCGCGAGCGCGTGCATGACGCCTTCCGCGGCGTACCCCACCACCGCGACCGTGCTGGTGGAATGCAGCCGGACCCGCTGGTAGGAGCTGATCCGGCCCATCGCGCCGCGCAGCACGCTCTCCATCACGATCGGCTTGGTCCAGCGGCGGCCGGAGCGGGCGCCGGTCAGCACCGCGATGCTGTCCGCGAGCCGGCCGGCCTGGGCCGTGCTGTGGTCCAGCTTCAGCAGGTCCGCGAGCACGTCCTCGTCGTGCCGGTTCTCCATCTCGCGGAGGTCGGCGAGCGTGCTGGTCGCCAGCGCCTGCATGCGACCGGCCGCGTTTGCGCAGGTGGCCATGGCCGCGGCGCGCATGCGTTCGCCGGTGGCGACTTCCTGCGCCACGGCCCGGATGACGCGCTGGTGCGCGACGTCGAAGGACGGCGCCGCTTCGGCGGCGGCGGCGTTCGCGGCGACGCCGCCGCGAATCCGGTGCGCCAGGATCGGAAGCGCCTCACCGGCGAGCCGGGCGCGTTCCGCGTCGAGCGCCGCCGAATCCGCCCGCGCCTGGCGCGAAAGCTGCGCACCGCCGATCGCGACGGCGATCGCGGTGGACAGCAGGAACGAAAGAACGCCGCCGTACCAGGCCACGAGCGCCTGGCTGCCGGCCGGCGCGGCGAGGGACACCCACAGGCAGGCGCCGCCGGTGACGACCAGTGCGGCCAGAAACGCGAGCAGCGGCAGCCGCACTCCTCGACGGTGAACGGAGACGCGGGTCGGCATCAAATGAGGTCCTAAGTGGCCGGTCGGTAGCGGGGCTGAGCTGGCAAACTCGCCATCGGTCCACGGATCGTATCCGAGCCTGCATTCGGATAACTCACAGTTGGATGACATTTCCGGAACCGGTTGCCACGGCGCCGATCCGGAGCCGGACGCACGACGGGGCCGTGCGTGGTTTGTGCTGCTCTGGCGACACAAAACACGCACGGCCCCGAAACCGCCGTCCTGCTCGACCCGTCAGGGAAGGAGCAGGCCGTTCTTGCCGGCGCGGGCGTCGGCGAAGCGCTTGGAGACCTCGTCCCAGTTGACGACGTTCCACAGGTGCTTGACGTAGTCCGCCTTCACGTTGCGGTACTGCAGGTAGTACGCGTGCTCCCAGATGTCGAACACCAGCAGCGGCGTCGTCGCGATCGACAGGTTCGAGTGGTGATCGCGCAGCTGCTGGGTGATCAGCCGCTGACCGACCGGATCCCAGGCCAGCACGCCCCAGCCATTGCCCTGGATCGTCGTCGACACCGCCTCCAGCTGGGCGCGGAACTTGTCGAACGAGCCGAAGTCCTCGTCGATGGCAGCCGCCAGCTCACCGGTGGGCTTGTCCCCGCCGTTGGGGGAGAGGATCTTCCACCACACCAGGTGCAGCGAGTGCCCCGCCAGGTTGAACGCCAGCGTGGTCTCCAGCCCCACGATGGAGGAGAAGTCACCCTTCTCCCGCGCCTCGGCGATCTTGTCCACCGTGTCGTTGGCGCCCTTGACGTACGCCGCGTGGTGCTTGCTGTGGTGCAACTCGTTGATCTCACCGGCGATCGCCGGCTCCAACGCCGCGTAGTCGTAATCCAACTCCGGCAACACGTACTGCTGCGCCATTGTCCTCATCCTTCCGCCGTACATCTGCGATCGACGAAAGTCTCAAACCTCAAGCGCGCTGCAGGTCAATGGCACGATGGTGGTGTTCTCGATCACGTTTCACCCTGTTCGACCGGTGTTCGGCCGACTACGCTCCGCTTCCTGCACGGTTACCCGGAGGCATCATGTCGGCACACGGCCAGCTCCCGCAGGACCTCGACCCGGACCGCCCCAGCGGCGCCCGGGTGTACGACTTCTTCCTGGGCGGCGGCTGCAACTTCGCGGTCGATCGCGAGCTGGGCCGGCGCGTGCTGGCGGTGGCCCCGGACATGCGGCTGAGCGCGCTGGCCAACCGCGCCTGCCTGCACCGGGTGATCCGGATGTGCCTGGCCCAGGGCGTGCGGCAATTCCTCGACGTCGGCTGCGGCATCCCGTCGATCGGCACCCCGCACGAGCTCGCCCAGCGGCTCGACCCGACCGCGCGCGTGGTCTACGTCGACAGCGAGCCGGTCGCCGTGACGCACGGCGAACTCGTCCTCGAGGGCAACCCGAACACCGCCATCGTGCAGGCCGACCTGCGCGACATCGACGAGGTGCTGGCCGCCGCCGACGTCCGGCGGCTGCTCGACCGCGACCAGCCCACGGCGGTGCTGATGTTCGCGGTGCTGCACCACGTCCCCGACCGCGACGACCCGTCCGCCCTGGTCCGCGCCTACCTGGAATCCTTCGCGCCCGGCTCGTTCCTCGCGCTGACCCACCTGACCGCCGACCATGCTCCGGAGATCATGCGAGCCGTGTTCGACCTGCTGCCGACCGACCCGCATCCCGGGACGTCGCGCAGCCGGGCCGAGCTGGAGGCCCTGCTGACCGGACTCGACCTGGTCGACCCGGGCGTGGTGCCGATCGCGCAGTGGCGGCCGGAGCGGGGCGATCTGGACCTGCAACCGGCGGCGCCGCTCGGGTACGCCGCCGTGGTGCGGAAGCCGTGACCATCCGGGAGCGATCCGGCGAACCGGTCGTGATCAAACCGACCGGAATCCGGTAATAATCAGACAAAACTCCCTGATACGGTGGCGGGCGTGCCCGAGATGACCACTGCCAGAACCCGTCGAACCTCGGGCCGGAGCACTCGAAAGATCAGCTGGGACGTGGTGCGCACCGGCTGCGTGGTGCTCGTCATGTGCTACCACTCGACGTTCCTCGGCGCCTTCCTGCACCCCGAGATGACGCCGCGCGACATCGTCTTCCCCTACCAGGTCGGTGCGAGCCTGCTGCTGGTGATCTCGGCGTACTTCGCCTGCGTGACCATCGGCCGCGGCACCGTGCTGCGCTACTGGTGGGGCCGCATCGCGCGGCTGCTACCGCCGTTCCTCGGCGCGGTCGTGGTGATCTTCGTGGTGATGCGCTGGGCGGCGGTCGAGGGCTGGTTCTACCCGAGCTTCAACGACCTCTGGTGGAACCTGCTGATGCTGTGGAACTGGAAGCCGGCGGACTACTGGTTCATCGACGGATCGCACTGGACGGTCCCGCTGCAGCTGATGGGCTTCACCGCGGCCGCGCTGCTGTTCCGCACCAGGTGGGGGCACGGGCGGCGGATCATCGCGGTGCTGTGGGCGGCCGTGCTGGTGCCGATCGCGCAGTGGCCGATCCGGGTGGCCGACAAGTCCGAGCTGTACCGCACGATCGTCGACGGCATCGGCGTGCACCGCTGGCACCTGTTCGTCGCCGGGGTGGCGATCTGGCTGTGGTCGACGCGACGCATCCACCTGCTGCACTTCGCGGCGATGCTGGCGGCCTGCATGCTCGGCCAGGCGCTGCACAACTACAGCGAGACGCCGGAGGGCCTGATCGCCGACTGGGGCTCGACGGTCGGGGTGTGCATCGGCATGGTCGTGGTGGCGCTGACGGCCTTCGGGCCGGACTGGAACCGGTTCGTCCCGGGGTGGCTGGCCGGCCGGATCACGTGGTTCGCCGGGATCTCCTACGGCGTGTTCCTGGTGCACCAGACCATCGGCTACATCGTCATGAAGAAGCTCGACGAGGTCGGCGTCGACCCGCTGCTGCAGACCGCCGCGATGCTGGTCATCGGCACCGCGCTGGGCTGGGCGCTCACCCGTGTCGTCGAGCGCCCGACGCACAAGTTCCTGATGCGCGCCTACGACTCCCTGGCGGACCGCCGCGCGCGGTCGAGCGAAGCGTGAGGGGCGCCCCGAGCCGGTGAGACGCCCCGCGCGCGTCAGATCGGGCGCTGCGTCACGGGCTCCGCGTCGAGCGGGGTGAGAACGCGGGCGGGTGGCTGGACGCCGGCCCAGCGGCGGACCGCCGCTTCCGCCTCGGCTCGCTGCTGATCGGGCAGGCCCTCGATCTTGGCCCCGTGGTTGCCGCCCGGCACCAGGTAGCTGTAGGAGTCGGCGGTGCCCTGGCCGAGCTCGAAGGGTTCGGCGCTCCACGGGTCGCGCTCGCCGTTGACGAACATCAGCTCCGCTCCCCTGCCGCGCACCCACGCGTCGATCTGCCGCATGACGCCCGGTTCGAAGCTCATCGGGATGTCGCGCGACACCAGGTTGCGGGGCTGGCCGAGCTCGCGGTGGTGCAGCAGGTCGGCCAGCGGCTCATCGGAGACGCCGGGCCAGCCGAGCTGGGTTCCGGCCTGGTAGTAGTACGGCGCGTACGGCTCGATGCCCTGGTCGGTGTAGAAGGAGAACTGCACGGTCTCGTCGAAGAACGCGAAGATCTCGTCGGTGCTCGCGGTGGTCGCCGGGACCTTGCCGCAGTCCTGCTGGCCGCGGTACTGCCAGAACGCGAACGGCGCGTCGAGCACGACCATCTCCAGGCCCCGGTCGATGTCCCCGATGATGCGGTCGAAGGTCAGCCCCTCGGCGTCGGCGTAGGCGCGGAACTTCGCGAGCATCTCGTCGCGCCGGACCAACGCCTCGCGCTGCACCGCGAGCAGCGCGCCGCGGCAGGCCGGGTCGGTGCCGACCGAGGCCAGGAACTCGTCGTAGACGTCCCGGTCGTTGTCGACGTCGTTGGGCGCCACGTAGGCCACCGTGCCCGCCACGTCGTCGGGGTAGAACCGGCGGTGGTAGACGGCCGTCATGCCGCCCTTGCTGGCGCCGGTGGTGAGCCATTCGCGCTGGTAGACGGACTTCAGCGCGGCGATCACCCGGTGCTGGTCGGTGGCCGCCTGCCAGATGTCCAGGTCGTTCCAGTCGGCGGGATCGGGCCGGGACGGGGTGAAGAACCGGTGCTCCAGGTCGACCTGGTTGCCGTCGACCAGCCGCGTCGGCTCGGTGCGGGCGGTCCGGCCCGGCAGCTCGTACCCGCTCGTGTAGAGCACCGTGGGCCGGTCGAGGTCGCGATGCAGCAGGGTCAGGCGCTGCTGGAACTGCCCGGCTTCCGGGTGCCGGTGGTCGTCGGGCTGGGTGAAGGTCAGGTCGAACAGCCGGAATCCCGGCTCGGTAGGCCGCTCGCCGACGACGGTCAGCCCGGGCACCGCCGCCAGCCGCTCCCCGATGTCGTCCGGCGGGGCCGCGCCCACCGGCGCCCCGACGAGCAACATCCCGCACACCACCGCGAAGGTGACCAGACCGCGCCAGTTCATTCCGCCTCCTGCTGGGCCCGAGATCAGGCCGAACCTAGTTCCACCGGGCGGCAGCGGGAAGGCTGCGGCGTGTTCTCGCCGTTTCCCGCTGCGCCAGCTGGAATCCTCGCGGCAGGTAACGAGAACCGCCTCCCGGAAGGAAGAATCGATGCCGAAGGAAGACCTGCCTGCGGACGTGCAGGAGCTGCTGTCGCACCCGAACCCGGCGGTGATCGCCACCGTCAACGCCGCTGGCGCGCCGGTCTCGGTGGCCACCTGGTACCTCTGGGACGGCGGAAAGGTGCTGGTCAACATGGACGCGGGCCGGGCGCGGCTGAAGCACCTCCGGGCCGATCCGCGGGTGTCGCTGACGGTGCTGGACGGCGACAGCTGGTACCGCCACGTCAGCTTGCGCGGCCGGGTGATCGCCCTGGAGGACGACCCGGACCTGACCGACATCGACCGGCTGGCCCGGCACTACACCGGCGAGCCGTACCCGGTCCGCGACCGGCCGCGGATCAGCGGCTGGATCGAGGTGACCTCCTGGCACAGCTGGGGCGGCTGACCCGGCGGCGCGCGCAGGCAGCGGTGAACGGCCTGTTCACCTCACTAGGCGGCGTGAACGGTCCGTTCACTTCACCAACCCGGCGGACACGCACCCGTCGCGATCCGGAGCGAACGGACCGTTCACCTCGATAGACGGCGTGAACGGTCCGTTCACCTCGTCAGCCTGTCAGGCCGTGGCGGCGGCGTCCGCCTCCTGGGGCACCGGCTCCTCGGCGCGCTGCTTGGGCACGTTCACGTCGCCGGACGGCACCTGTCCACTGTGGACCACGTCGGCGACGTAACCGTCCGCCTCCTCGCTCCCCGCGCCGGCCTCCGTCGCCGCCAGCAGCGGCTCCGCCGTCGCCAGCACCTGCTGCGCAGCCCGGACCCGCTCCGCGACGTCCTGCCGCATCCGCAGCATCGACTCGGCGTACTCGTCCGCCTCGCGGATCAGCCGCTCGGCCTCGGCGGTCGCTTCGCGGACCCGCCGCTGCGCCTCCTCGCGGCTCTTCTGCTCGCGCTCGGCCTGGATGCGCATCGCCTCTTCACGGCGCGCCGCCATCGACACCTCGAAGTCGTGCTCGACCTGGGTGCGCCGGTCCTCGGCCTCGGTGTCCAGCCGCCGGCGGCACTGCTCCGCCTCGCGCGCCATCGCCTGGACCTCTTCGCGGGTGCGCGTCAGCATCTCGCCGCGCTGCTGCTCGGACTGGCGGCGCCACTCGTCGGCCTCGGCGACCAGCTTCTCGTAGCGTTCCCGGAGCTCGGCGGCGGCCTGCTCGGAGCGCGCCCACTCGTGCTCGGACGCGGCCTGCGCGGCGGCGACCACGTCGTTCGCCTCGTCCTGCGCGAGCCGGACCATCCGGCGTAACCGGTCGGTCAGCGCGGCGGCGTCGATCGGCGTGCGAGCCTGCTCGTCGAGCTGCTCCTTGAGCGACTCGATCTCGGCTCGCGCCTGGTCCAGCTGCGCCGCCAGGTCGCCGACCTGGCTGAGCGCCGAATCCCGGTCCTCCGTGATGAGCCTGATCTCGTTCTCGGTCTGCTGGATGTAGAACTTCACCTGCGATCGGCGAAACCCGTACCACACTGTGTCGAAATCCGACTTCAGCGGCACCAGTTCGCGGTCTTCGATGTGCCCCACGGTCTCACCCCGCTCGATTGATCAACTTTGCTGGGAGCGAGCCACGCCCCGACGCGGCAAGTCCGTTGTACACCTGGAGAACGTCCCCGCGATGTGCTCCGCCGGACTGAAATCCGCCGGAGTGCACGCGCGGACGCGAAGGTGCCACGGATCGCTGCACCCATTGTCGCCCGCAACGGCGATCGAGATCAACTGCTCGGAATCCGGTGCAATGCAACGGTCATCGGATGTTGACCATCCGGTCACCGGGGCGGATTTGCCTGCTGGAATCAGGTTTTCGCGCCCGGGCCGAGCACCCGGCGGAATATCGTCTCGATTTCATCTCGGCTCGGCACCGATTCCCGGACGATTCCTTGCAGCAGCAAACCGCAGAACAGAACGGACAATGCACGCCCGGTGGCCGGATCGGTGTAGGAGGCGAACAGCTCGGCCAGCGCGGTGTCCCATTCCTGGCTGACGCCGCGCAGCGCCGGCTTGTGCAGCGAGGCGATGTAGAGCTCGTGCTCGACGGCGGTCTGGGGGCGGGCCGGGCCGAGGTAGTGCAGCACCAGGTCGGTCAGCGCGACGGCGAGATCACCGCCGCGCTCCAGCCGCTCGGCCCACTGCCGCAAGTGCTCGACGTCGTCCTCGGCGGCCTGTCGCAACGCGCTGGCCAGCAGGTCGTCGAGCGTCGCGAAGTAGTAGGTGGTCGACCCCAGCGGAACACCGGCCGCAGCCGCGACGGCACGGTGCGTGAGCTTCTCCACCCCGCGCTCGGCGACGACCGTGATCGCGGCGCGGGCGATGCGCTCGCGGCGGGCCGGGTCCTTGCGGCGGGCGGCGGGCGCGGGCTGGGTGGTCGACATTCGCTTCGGCGTTCCTCCCGTGAACTCCACAACGGTGTCCAGCGTGCCATGTTGACCACCCGGCGCGATGCGGTCCAGGTCACCGGAACGGCGTTCCGCCTGTTCATCACGCATTTTTCGGCGATTCATCCCGGGGCCGCAGCCCCGATGATGTACAGATGTACAGGAACGGTGTTAGGGTCTTCCGCGGCACTGCGCCGGGACACAAGCGTTAACCGCCACCGAATGGACCGCCAGGAGGTGAATTCCGCAACTCGCGGGTCGATCGGTCCCCATTCCGCGAATAGCGTGCCGCCCGCGCTTACCGGCGGCGCACTCGGCGAACGCGCTTTAGTGTGGCGGAGCGAATCGGATCGCGGCTATGTGCACACCGGTACCAGAAGTGCGCAGCGGTGCGGTTCCGGCGCGAAAAGCACAATCGACATCACGGGGAAACGAGCCATGTCGCAAGCAGAGAATTCGACAGCCTCGCTGTTCATCGACGGCGAGTGGACGTCGGCCGCCGACGGCCGCACCCGCGAGATCCGCTGCCCCGCCGACGGCTCGCTGGTGGCCACGGTCGCCGAGGCCGGACCGGCCGACGCCGAGCGGGCCATCGCCGCCGCGCGCCGCGCCTTCGACGACGGCGCCTGGGCGAACACCTCACCGTGGGAGCGCGGCGACCTGCTGCTGCGGGTCAGCGACATCCTGCAGCGCGACAAGGCGGAGTTCGCCCGCGCCGAATCGCTGGACACCGGCAAGCGGCTGGTCGAGAGCGAATTCGACATGGACGACATCACCGCGTGCTTCCGGTACTTCGGCAAGATCGCCGGCACCGACGCGGGCCGCCTCGTCGACACCGGATCGCCGGACGCGATCAGCCGCGTGCAGTACGAGCCGGTCGGCGTGTGCGGCATGATCACGCCCTGGAACTACCCGCTGCTGCAGGTGGCCTGGAAGGTCGCCCCGGCGATCGCGGCGGGCAACACCTTCGTGCTCAAGCCCAGCGAGCTCACCCCCAGCACCGCGATCCTGCTGATGCGGGCGCTGACCGAGGCCGGCCTGCCCGCCGGGGTCGGCAACCTCGTGCTGGGCACCGGCGCCGAGGCCGGCTCGGTGCTGGCCGAACACCCGGACGTCGACCTGGTGTCGTTCACCGGCGGCCTGCACACCGGCCGCAAGATCTCGGTGGCCGCGGCCGCGACGGTGAAGAAGGTGGCGCTGGAACTCGGCGGCAAGAACCCGAACGTCGTGTTCGCCGACGCCGACTTCGAGACCGTCGTGGACTACGCGCTGACCGCGATCTTCCTGCACTCCGGGCAGGTCTGCTCCGCCGGGGCGCGGCTGATCGTGCAGGACGAGCTGCACGACGCGCTGGTGGACGAGATCGTCCGCCGCGCCGAGCGGATCCGCATCGGCGGTCCGTTCGACTCCGACGCCGAGACCGGGCCGCTGATCTCCGCCGCGCACCTGAAGAAGGTGGACGACTACGTGACCAAGTCGGTCTCCGAAGGCGCCGTGCTGCGCACCGGCGGCCGCCGCCCCGAGGGCGAGCGCTACGCGAACGGTCACTACTACCTGCCGACCGTGCTCGACGAGGTCAAGCAGGGCACCTACCCGGTCATCGAGGAGTCCTTCGGACCGGTGCTGACCGTCGAGCGCTTCACCGACGAGGACGACGCGGTGCGCATCGCCAACGACACCTACTACGGCCTGGCCGGCGCGGTGTTCACCGGCGATCCGGGCAAGGCCCAGCGGGTGGCCAACCGGCTGCGGCACGGCACCGTCTGGATCAACGACTTCCACCCCTACCTGCCGCAGGCCGAATGGGGCGGATTCAAGCAGTCCGGCATCGGCCGCGAACTCGGCCGCGCCGGCCTCGGCGAGTACCAGGAAGCAAAGCACGTCTACCAGAATCTGCGGCCCGGACCCCAGAACTGGTTCTCCGGAGAATAAATGACAGTGAGCTGGTCGTTCTGCGTAGGTGGTCCCGTAGCGGAACCTCAGACGCCGCCTCGACTGCGGGATCCCCGACTTGTGTATGCCCAATACGCGGCATCGGGGCTGTCCTCGCGAGACGACGTCTGAGAACCCGCGGGTGGTCAATCTGCGTAGGTGGCCGAAAGCGGCTTCGCCGCTTGCCTGACGCCAACTGCGGCCGAGCACTTCAAACGTTGCAACCCACCCGACCCACGAGGAGGAAGAACGTCTTGCGGCGGTGACCGAGCCACCGCCGCGGGAACCGCGCGACCGATCGGGCCGCGCTTCAGCTCGAAACCGCCGCCGTAGGCGGTGTTCTTCGCGCGACGCAAACAACCACCCGATTCGTTCCCCTCCCCGCATCCGGCGGGCGGGGAGGATCGGGAAAGGAGTCGGGGCATGAGCGCGCCCAATTACGACGCCGAGCTCAACGAGTTCGGCTACACCAACAAACTGAAGAGAAGCCTCGGCGGATTCTCCACCTTCGCCGCCGGGATCAGCTACATCTCGGTGCTCACCGGCACCTTCCAACTGTCCTACTTCGGCCTGTCCTTCGGGGGTCCCGCCTACTGGTGGTCCTGGCCGATCGTGTTCGTCGGGCAGTTGCTCGTGGCGTTGAGTTTCGCCGAGCTGGCATCCCGGTACCCGATCGCGGGTTCCATCTACAACTGGGCGAAGAAGCTCGGCGGTCAGCACGTCGGCTGGCTGGCCGGCTGGATGATGCTGCTGGCCTCCATCGTGTCGATCTCGGCCACCGCGCTGGCGTATCAGAACACGCTGCCGCAGATCTGGTCCGGCTTCCAGCTCGTCGGCGACGGCAGCACCGGCACCGAGCAGGCCGTCAACGGCATCTTGCTGGCCCTGGTGCTGATCCTGTTCACCACGCTGGTCAACGCCTTCGGCGTGAAGCTGATGGCCCGGATCAACAGCGCCGGGGTGTTCATCGAGCTGGTCGCCGCGGTGCTGCTGATCGTCGCGCTGGCGCTGGTCGTGGTGAACCCGCCGACGATCGTGTTCGACACGGGCGGCACCGAGTCCGCCTTCGGCGGCAACTACCTGAGCGCGTTCCTCGTCGCCGGGATCGCCTCGTCGTACGTGATGTACGGCTTCGACACCGCCGCCTCGCTGGGCGAGGAGTCCATCGACCCGCACCGCAACGCGCCGAAGGCGATCCTGCGGGCGCTGATCGCCTCGTTCATCCTCGGCGGCCTGATCATCCTGCTCGGCCTGATGGCCACCAAGGACTTCTCGGCGCCGCAGCTGGCCGAGAGCGGCCTGCAGTTCGTGCTCAACGACGCGCTGGGCCCGCTGGTGGGCCGGCTGTTCCTGCTGTCGATCTTCGTGGCGATCACGGTCTGCGTGCTGGCGGTGCACACCGCGGCGATCCGGATCGCCTTCGCGATGGCCCGCGACAACGCGCTGCCCGCCGGTTCGCTGCTGGCGCGGGTGAGCCCGCGCTTCCAGACGCCGATCGTGCCGGCCGTGGTCATCGGCGTGCTCGCGGTGGCTCTGCTGGTGGTCAACGTCGGGCAGCCGCAGATCTTCACCGCGGTCACCAGCCTGGCGATCATCCTGATCTACATCTCGTACCTGCTGGTCACCGTGCCGATGCTGGTCGCGCGGCTGCGCGGCAAGTGGTCGGTGCCGCGGGACGAGGCCAAGCGGCAGGGCCGGTTCAGCCTGGGCAAGCTCGGCCTGCCGATCAACATCCTGGCCGTGCTCTGGGGCGTGGGCATGACGGTCAACCTGGCCTGGCCGCGCCGCGAGGTCTACAACGCCGAGCCGCCCTACCACTGGTACCTGCAGTACAGCTCGGTGCTGTTCGTCGGAGTCGCGGCGGTCGGCGGGTTCGCGTACTACTGGTTCGTCCAACGCCACAAGGTCGGCGTGCTCTCAGACCACGCCGCCCGGTCCACCTCGGACGACGACACGACCAGCCCGGTCGCCTGAGCGGAAACGGAGTTTCGATCCATGACTGACCAGTTCGACTACGTCGTGGTGGGCGGCGGCAGCGCCGGCGCGGCGGTCGCCGCGCGGTTGTCCGAGGACCCGGACGTCACCGTGTGCCTGCTGGAGGCCGGGCCGTCCGACGTCGGCGACAAGGCGATCCTGGAGCTCAACCGCTGGATGGCGCTGCTGGAGTCCGGTTACGACTGGGACTACCTGATCGAGCCGCAGGAGAACGGCAACTCGTTCATGCGGCACGCGCGGGCCCGGGTGCTCGGCGGCTGCTCCTCGCACAACTCCTGCATCGCGTTCTGGGCCCCGGCCGAGGACCTCGACGAGTGGGAGTCGATGGGCGCCACCGGTTGGGGCGCGAAGGACATCTTCCCGCTGTACAAGCGACTGGAGACCAACGACGGGCCGGGCGAGCACCACGGCCGCAGCGGCCCGGTGACCATCCGCAGCGTCCCGCCGGAGGATCCGTGCGGTGTCGCGCTGCTGGAGGCCTGCGCCCAGGAGGGCATCCCGACCACGGAGTTCAACTCCGGCAAGACCGTGCTGCACGGCGCCAACTGGTTCCAGATCAACGCGCGGGAGGACGGCACCCGGTCCTCGTCGTCGGTGTCCTACCTGCACCCGAACCTGGACCGGCCGAACCTGGAGATCCGCACCCAGGCTTGGGCCAAGAAGGTCACCTTCGACGGCACCCGGGCCACCGGCGTGCAGTACCTGGACTCGGACCTGATCCACAGCCGCACGGTGACCGCGCGCCGCGAGGTGGTGCTGTCCGCCGGTGCCATCGACACCCCGAAGCTGCTGATACTCTCCGGCATCGGGCCGTCCGAGCACCTGCGGGAGTTCGGCATCGACGTGCTGGTCGACTCCCCCGGCGTCGGGTCCAGCCTGCAGGACCACCCGGAGGGCGTGATCAGCTGGGACGCCGAGCAGCCCATGGTCACCGACTCCACGCAGTGGTGGGAGATCGGCATCTTCACCACCACCGAGCCTGGCCTGGACCGCCCGGACCTGATGTTCCACTACGGTTCGGTGCCCTTCGACATGCACACCGTGCGCCAGGGCTACCCGACCTCGGAGAACAGCTTCTGCCTGACCCCGAACGTCACCCGCGCCCGGTCCACGGGCACGGTCCGGCTGCGCAGCCGGGACTTCCGGGACAAGCCGAAGGTGGACCCGCGGTACTTCACCGACCCGCACGACATGCGGGTGATGACCGAGGGCATCAAGCTGGCCCGCAAGATCGTGGCGCAGCCGGCGATGCGGGACTGGGCGGGAGCCGAGCTGTTCCCCGGCCCGGACGTGCGCACCGACGACGAGATCGCCGACTACCTCAAGCGCACCCACAACACCGTCTACCACCCGTCGGCGTCGGTGCCGATGGGCGCCGAGGGCGACCCGACGAAGCCGCTGGACCCGCGCCTGCGGGTGAAGGGCGTGCAGGGCCTGCGCGTCGCGGACGCCTCGGCGATGCCGTTCCTGGTGGCGGTGAACCCGAACATCACGACGATGGCGATCGGCGAGAAGTGCTCCGACATGCTCAAGGAGGACAACCGCTGATCCGGTGAACGGCGTCTCCCGCCGATTCCGCAGGAGACGCCCGACCGTGGTGCGGATGCGGCGATTTCGCGCGAAATCGCCACCTGTCCCCCGAGAGCGCGTCGGTGTCCGAGCGCTGCCGAAGGTCCCTCCGGTCCCCCGTCCCGGAGGGACCTTCGGCTTTCACGCCGTGGTCATGACCTCGTAGAGGTTCCCGGTTTCGTCGGCGAAGAACAGGCCGCGGGGGCACAGCGGGTGGTCGGTGCGGCCGTTGGCGGGATCGCGCGGGCTGTTGCCGTAGGACACGCCCCGCGCCTGCAGCCGCGCGACGATCTGGTCGAGCTCCGCCGGTTCCACGTCGAACGCGAGGTGGTGCGGTTCCGCCCCCGGCACGGTCATGAACTGCAGGGTCAGCGAGTCGTTGACCGCGACCGGCGCGAACTTCCCGTCGATGCCGTCCGGCGGCAGGCGCCGCAGGCCCATGATCCCGGCGAAGAAGTCCGCCTCCGCGTCGTTGTCCCGGGCCGGGACGATCGTGTGGTTCAGGGTGACCGTCATTTCGCCTCCTCGATCGCGCCGTGCAGGAAGACCTCGACGATCTCGGCGGTTTCGACGGGTGCGGGCTCCCCCGTCCGCGGCCGCACGAACAGCAGCCCGAGGAACATCGCCGCCAACTTCTCCGGCGCCAACCGCAAGGACTCCCGCTCCGGCTCGAACAGCTCCGCTATCGCATCGCGGACCTGCCGCATGGACTCCGCCCGGTCGTCGGCCGCCGGCCGCTCCCGGTCCGCGCCGCGCTGGCCGCGCAACTGCCCGGAAGCGTGCAGGGATCCGACCACCGCGCCCATCCGCTCCAGGTGCGCGGCCAGCGCGTCGGCCGCATCGACGAGCCGCTGCGCCAACGGCTCGTCGATCGAAATCGAGCCGATCTCGCGCACCACATGGTCCGGCCGGACGGCTTCCGCCACGCACGCCCCCAGCAGTTCGTCCTTGTCCGCGAAGACGCGGAAGATCGTCGCCTCACCGATCCCCGCGGCCCGCGCGATGCGGCTCGTCGTCACGGCCGCCCCGTGCTCCGCGACGAGCGGCACGGCCGCCGCGATGATCATCGCCCTCCGCTCTTCCGGACTCATCCCCGGCGCCCTGCGCCGCGTCTTCGCTTCCGCCATGCCCCCAAAGTACGGAGTGAGCACTCACTCCGTCAAGAAAGAAGTGAGCACTCACTCCGCACACGAGCGAAGACTGAACGGTTTCCGCTGGTCATGTGGCCCGTGCGTGTTTTGTGTTGCCATAGCAGCACAAAACGCACACGGCCGATTTCAGGCCGGATCGACGTAGCGCATGACGAGCGTTGCGGAAACGTCCTCGTCGAGGGCCTGGTAGACGTGGTCGACGCCGCCGTCGAAGCGGATGTAGTCGCCCGGGCCGAGCGTTTCCGGCGCGGATTCCGGGCCGGCGACCAGGGTTCCGGAGTGCACCAGCAGCTGCTCGACCACGCGCGGCCGGTGCGCGGCCGAGACGTACCGGCTTCCGGCGCGCACGTGCAGCCGGTACACCTCCAGCTGCTGGCCGCCGCCGAACACCCGGTCCATCAGCTGCACGTCCACCGTCCGCCCCGAGAGGTCCGAGCCGCTGGCCCGGCTGACCACCACCGCCGGCTCCGCGATGGCTTCGGACTCCGCGACGAGCAGCCATCCCAGCGGCACGTCGAGCACCGTCGCGAGCGCGTACAGCGTCTCCAGCGTCGGATTGCGCCGCCCCGCCTCAAGCTCGGAGAGCGTGCCCTTGCCGATGTCGGCCCGGCGGGCGGTCTCGGACAGCGACAGTCCACGCAGGGCCCGGGCGGCGCGCAGGTTCGCGCCCACCACCTTGACCAGCTCCACCGCTTCCTCCTAGCATCGCATCGTTCCATAAACAGAACGGAATCCCACAGTGCAGTTGCGGCAACAGCTCCCGACCGCCCCGCCGATGTCCACATTGGTCTCCGGTGCCATCACCACGCTGGTCGGCGTGGTGAGCTCCGCTGCCATCGTCTTCCAGGCCGCGCGGACCCTCGGCGCGGGCCCCGCGGAAATCGGCTCGTGGATCCTCGCGCTCGGCGCGGGCATCGGCGTCACCTCGATCGCACTGTCCCTCCGCTACCGCGCGCCGGTCGTGCTGGCGTGGTCCACGCCGGGTGCCGCGCTGCTGGCCACGAGCGGTCAAGGTACCTCGATGGCGGAGGCCGTCGGCGCGTTCCTGATCGCCGCGGCGCTGACGGTGCTGGTCGGGCTCACCGGCTGGTTCGAGCGGGCGGTCAACCTGATCCCGTCGTCGATCGCATCCGCGCTGCTCGGCGGCGTGCTGCTGCAGTTCGGGCTCGGCCTGTTCACCACCATGCAGACCCAGTTCTGGCTGGTGCTGGCGATGCTGGTGGGCTACCTGCTCGGCAAGCGGCTGCTGTCCCGGTACGCGGTGCTCATCGCGCTCGTGATCGGCGTGGTGTTCGCCGCCGTCCAGGGCTCGTTGCACTTCGACGGCGTCGGCTTCGCGCTCGCCACACCGGTGTGGACCTGGCCGAGCTGGTCGCTGCACGCCACGATCAGCCTGGCCGTGCCGCTGTTCGTCATCACGATGACCTCGCAGAACCTGCCGGGAATGGTGACGCTGCGCGCCCACGGCTACTCGACGCCGGTCTCGCCGATCCTGTCCTGGACCGGGGCGGTGAACGTGGTGCTGGCGCCGCTGGGCTGCTTCGGCATCAACCTCGCGGCGATCACCGCCGCGCTGTGCATGGGCCGCGACGCGCACGAGGACCCGGCGCAGCGCTACAAGGCCAGCATCGCCTCGGGCGTCTGCTACCTGCTCTTGGGGATCTTCGGGGCGATGCTCGGCAGCCTCATCGCCGCCTTCCCGATCGCGCTGGTCACCGCGCTCGCCGGGATCGGCCTGCTGGACACCATCGGCGGCTCGCTGGCCAAGGCCACCGAGGACCCGGGCAGCCGCACCGCCGCGCTGATCGCGTTCCTGGTGACGGCCTCGGGCGTGACCGCCTTCGGCATCGCCTCGGTGTTCTGGGGCCTGCTCGCCGGCCTCGCCACCCACCTGATCACCAGGAGAGGATGATGTGGAACGGCCTGCCCGCCTCCGTCGCCGAGGCGGGCAGGCCGTCTTCATCGCAGGATCAGCCGATCGTCGTGGTGGTCAGGACCGGGTTGGGGTTCGGGAAGCACCGCGACGGCACGTTCTGGTCGCCGATGATCGACCCCACCACGGCCGTGAAGGTCAGGCCCGGGTCGTCGTGGCTGGTGCCGTGCAGCTTGGTCTCGATCGTGCCGGATTCACCGGCCGTGAGGTGCGCGGTCACGGTGGGCAGCTCGAACTCCGAGCCGCCGGCGATCGGACCGTCCAGGTGGAGCGTGGCGACGTTGCCGTCCACCGTGAACGTCGGCGGGTTCGGCCCGAGACCGGAGCCGCCCGCCAGGTCCGCGGAGACGAGCGTGGTGTTCGCCGGGATCGGGATCTTCAGGTCCATGCCCTCGATCCGCTTCACGGTGTACCCGTTGACCTCGGCGGGCACGGTGTTCGGACCCGGGTCGATCACGATGTCGAGCGCCCCGCCGGGAGCGACCGAGGCCGGCGCGGTGACGTCGGCGGCCTGCTGCAGGGCGAACTTCTGCTCCCCTACCGGGGAGTCACCGGCGCAGTCGAAGTTGATGTCGAATGCGGCGGCCATGGCTTGGGGGGTCAACGCGAGCGCCGTGGCCGCGGCGACCGCCGCGGTGATGGCGGCACGTCTACCACGAAGAAGGGACTTCATTGGCCTCACCTCGCAGAATCGGTGAACGAAAGGGGCGAGCCGCGCGGCGACCGAAATACTTACTGACGAGTAAACTCGGCGTCAACGCGAAGGCATTTCACAGAATTCACAGCCCGCACCGAGCACCACGGCCCGCTGTCCCCGGCTCCGCGCACAACCGCCGATGGGCTGGACCACGTTGCGACATGCGTGTTCTGGCGAAGCTCTATCGGCCCGATTCGCAACCCGGCGTGATCGAGGAGCTCCATTGGTGGTAGTTACACGCTCACCCGGGGCAAGGCCGCGGCCCGCGGCGCGCGCTCGCCCGAACGCCGACCAGGTGCACCCGTTCCGACCAGCGCCATTCCGGATCGACAGGAGGATTTCCCATGCGTCTCGGACTCGCCCTCCCCCAGTTCGGCCCCTTCGCGGACCCGACCCTGGTGCCGGCGATCGCGGCCGAAGCCGAAGCGCTCGGCTTCGGAAGCCTCTGGACCGGCGAACGCGTGCACGCCGCCACCGCCCCGAGCACGCCATACCCGGGCGGCACCATGCCCGAGCAGTTCCGCAGTGGCCTCGACCCGATGCTCGTGCTGACCCTCGCGGCGAACGCCACCACGCGCCCGCTGCTGGGCACCAGCACGCTCAACGCCCCGCTGCACCCGCCGATCCACCTGGCCCGCAGCCTCGCCGGGATCGACCGGCTCAGCGGCGGCCGGGTCATCGCCGGGCTCGGGCTCGGCTGGTCGCGCGACGAGTACGACGCCGTCGCGGTGCCGTGGCGGGAGCGCGGCGCCCGGCTGGACGAGACGCTGGACGTGCTGGAAAGCCTCTGGGCGGCCGACCCCGTGCAGCACGACGGCAGGTTCTGGACCATCAGCCCCGGCGACTTCCGGCCCAAGCCGGTGCAGCAACACCTGCCGATCTACCTGGGCGGACTCTCCCCCGCCGCGTTCCGGCGCATCGGTCGCCGCGCGGACGGCTGGCTCGGCGTGGCGCTGCCGGCGGAGGAGCTGCGGGGCGCGCTCGCGAGCATCGGCGACCAGGCGCGGGACGCCGGGCGCGGGCCGATCGCCACGGCCCTGCGCATCAACGTCGCGGTCCACGCCGCGGCGACGGAGAGGCCGGGGACCGGCCCGGTCGAGCAGCTCGTCGACTACCTGCACGAGGTGGCGGAGCTGGGCATCGACGACGCGTTCGTGGACCTGCAGTTCACCACCTCGACCCCGGCCGAACTCCTGGACCTCGCGGCCAGGATCCGCAACGCCTTCGAAACCACCGTCTGACGCCCAATCCCAACTCCACCGAAAACCGTGCCACCCAACCCGGGCGACCGAAGGAGCGCCCGATTTTGCCTAAAATTGGGACATCCCGACCCCTCGCGCCGAGGTTCGCCACGAGTACGGGTTCCGATTTTGCCTAAAATTGGGGATGTCTCGGGTCCCGCCGGGCTCGGTGGGGAGGGTTGCTTCCGATTTTGCCTAAAATTGGGCGGGCTTCGCCGTCAGGCGAAGCTTCGGCCGGCCGAGGCGCGGTGGAGATCGCGCAGCAGGCTCACCTCGGCGCCGTGGTGGAACAGCTCGCGGTTGAGGTGCAGCGCCAGCGCCACGTAGCTGCGGTCGGCGAACGGCCCCTCCGCCGGGCCGACCGGCTTCTCCCAGCCCTCGGCGTCGAGCGCGCCGATCCCGTTGCGCCACAACGCCTTCTGCTCGTCCAAGTAGGCCAGCGCCGCCGCCGCGGTGCCCGGGTAGTCGTGGTTGTCCATCCGGTACGAGGCGTCGCCGAAGTGGTTGTTGGCGCGCATCGCGAAGACGTGCCCGGAGATGTGGCTGAGCCGCCAGGCGATCGTGGTGAACGGCGGCGGCACCGGCTCCGGGTAGCTGAAGTCCATCGCCCAGCCGTCGTCCACCCGCCGCAGCGACCAGCACCCGGCGACCGGCTCCCAGAAGTACTCCTCGTCGGTCAGGCCATCGAGGCCTGGGCGCCACATCGTCCAGTAGAAGTCGAGCTGATCCAGCACTTCCGCCCGCCAGTCCATGCCGCGAGCCTAGACGAGCAGTACCGATGTGCTCGGTGACCAAAGGCGATCAGTGCTCGTGCGGCGCGTTGGCCGGTGTGGCGGTCGTGCCACCTGGGGCCGCCTTGGCGGTCGCCGCAGCGCGGGACCTGTCGGCACAGGGACACGTCCGGGGAAAGCTGGTCCTCTCGATCGCACCTCGACTCTGACAACACCGGCGGGCACCCGGCGAAACCGACGGCGGCACAGCCCGCAGTTCGCCGGGCGCCCGTCGGCAGGCGCGACGACCTCCCGGACGAATCGCCGCTGAACAGCACTCCCGGCGTGCGTGTTCACACCGGAACCACTCGTCCAGGTCCGACCTGGGGCGACCGCCCGGATTTCGCGGAACACCACTCGAGGTGAGCAGCAGGGTCTAGCGCACATACCGTCTAGTCGGTACGGTCCTGGGCATGGGTTCCAGTGACGCGACGCCGGAGATCCGGGCGGCGATCTTCGACTACGGCGGCGTGCTGACCACGCCCGGCCGCACCGCCATCCGGGCCTGGACCGAGCACGAGCGGATCCGCCCGGAGACCTTCTCCGCCGCGATCAAGGACTGGCTGTCCCGCAACGCCCCCGCGGGCACCCCGATCCACCAGCTGGAGACCGGCGAGATTACCGCCGACGAGTTCGACCTCACCCTGGCGAAGCGGCTGCGCACCGTCGACGACGAGCCGGTCGCGCCCGACGGGCTGATGGGACGGATGTTCGCGCGGATGCGCAGCGAGCCCGCCATGCTCGACCTGGTTCGCCGGCTGCGCGACTGCGGCGTGCGGACCGCGCTGCTGTCCAACAGCTGGGGCAACAACTACCCCTGGGAATTGCTCGACGGGCTCTTCGAGTGCACGGTGATCTCCGGCGAGGTAGGACTCCGCAAGCCCGATCCGCGCATCTACGAACTGACCCTGGACCGGCTCGGCCTCACCGCAGGCGAAGCGGTGTTCGTCGACGACGGCGCCCCGAACATCGAAGCCGCCGAGCGCCTCGGACTGCACGCGGTGCTGCACACCGACGTCGCCGCGACCCTCGCCCGGCTCACCGAGCTCGTCCCGGCCCTGCGCCGGAGCGTCCCGCAAGGCAAGGAGAGTTCATGAACGCCCAACCGTCGCCCGGCGAGCTGCCCGGCCTCGACCTGGACCGGCTGCGCGCGCACCTCGACGCCGAGCTGCCCGGCCTGGTCGGCGGCCCGCTGACCGGCGAACTCGTCCAAGGCGGCCGGTCGAACCTGACCTACCTCGTCGGCGACGGTGCGAACCGGTGGGTGGTGCGCCGCCCGCCGCTGGGCCACGTGCTGGCCACCGCGCACGACATGAGCCGCGAGTTCCGGGTGATGTCCGCACTGGCCGGCACGCCCGTGCCGGTGCCTGAGACCCACCTGCTGTGCCAGGACGAGGACGTCATCGGGGCCCCGTTCTACGTGATGGAGTACGTGCCGGGCACCGTCTACCGCACGCCGAAGCTGACCGATCAGCTCGCCCCGCAGCAGCGCGTCGACCTGGCCTTGCAGCTGATGGACGTGCTCGCCGACCTGCACTCGATCGACCCGGGGTCCGTCGGGCTGGGCGAATTCGGCCGCCCCGAGGGATTCCTGGAACGGCAGGTGCGCCGCTGGAGCAAGCAGCTGGCCGCCTCGCACAGCCGCGACATCGACGGCATCGAGGAGCTCGCCGCCCGGCTGGCCCGGACCGTCCCCGGCACGCCGCGTGCCGGCATCGTGCACGGCGACTACCGGCTGGACAACGTGATCGTCGGCGACGACCAGCACATCCGGGCCGTCCTGGACTGGGAGATGGCGACCGTCGGCGATCCGCTCACCGACCTCGGGCTGCTCGCCGTGTACTGGGAGGGCTTCAACGGCGTCGAGCGCAACCCCATCGCCAAGGGCGTCGGCCCCGAGTACGGCTTCCCCACCGCCCGGCAGCTGCTGGACCGCTACGCCGAACGCAGCGGCACCGATCTGTCCGAAATGGACTGGTACCTGGCGTTCGGGTTCTTCAAGATCGCCGTGATCCTGGAAGGGATCCACTACCGCTTCATCCACAACCAGACCGTCGGCGAGGGCTTCGAGCACGTCGGCGCTCTGGTGGCACCGCTGGTCGACCAGGGTCTCGCCACCCTCAAGGAGGAATGAGATGGATTTCGGCTACGACGAACGCACCGAGGAGCTGCGCAAGCAGCTGCTGGATTTCATGGACTCCCACGTCTACCCCGCCGAACCGGTGTTCCTCGAACAGCTGGCCGCGGGCGACGACCCGTGGTCGGCGCACCCGCCGATCATGGAGGACCTCAAGGCCGAGGCCCGCAAGCGCGGCCTGTGGAACCTGTTCCTTCCCGGTGAGCACGGCGCCGGGCTGACCAACCTCCAGTACGCGCCGCTGGCCGAGATCATGGGCCGGGTCGGGCGGCTGGCCCCGGAGGCCACCAACTGCGCCGCGCCGGACACCGGCAACATGGAGGTGCTGTCGCTGTTCGGCACCGAGCAGCAGAAGAAGCAGTGGCTGCAGCCGCTGCTGGACGGCGAGATCCGCTCCGCGTTCTGCATGACCGAACCCGACGTCGCCTCCTCCGACGCCACCAACATCGGCACCCGCATCGAGCGCGACGGCGACCACTACGTGATCAACGGCCGCAAGTGGTTCTCCTCCGGCGCGATGAGCCCGCGCTGCAAGATCCTGATCGTGATGGGCAAGACCGACCCGGACGCCGAGCGACACCGCCAGCAGAGCCAGATCCTGGTGCCCAAGGACACGCCCGGCGTGCAGGTCATCCGCAGCATGAACGTGTTCGGCTACGACGACGCCGACCACGGTGGGCACGCCGAGATCGTGTTCGACAACGTCCGGGTGCCGGCGGAGAACATCATCGCCGGCGAGGGCGAGGGCTTCGCGATCGCCCAGGCCCGGCTCGGGCCGGGCCGCATCCACCACTGCATGCGCGCCATCGGGATGGCCGAGCGGGCGCTGGAGCTGATGTGCCGCCGTGCCAACGAGCGAATCGCCTTCGGCAAGCCGCTGGCCGAGCAGGGCGTGGTGCAGCACTGGATCG
This sequence comes from Saccharopolyspora sp. NPDC045839, assembly GCF_056431645.1. Lineage (NCBI taxonomy): Bacteria > Bacillati > Actinomycetota > Actinomycetes > Pseudonocardiales > Pseudonocardiaceae > Saccharopolyspora > Saccharopolyspora sp. NPDC045839. The sequence goes on along the minus strand of NZ_JBWKKH010000011.1, from coordinate 113,860 downwards.
CCGAGTCGCGGGTGAAGATCGAGCAGGCCCGGCTGCTGGTGCTCAAGACCGCGTGGCTGATGGACACCGTCGGCAACCAGGGCGCGCACACCGAGATCCAGGCGATCAAGGTCGGGGTGCCGGAGATGGTCACCTGGGTGATCGACCGCGCCATCCAGGCGCACGGCGGCGGTGGCGTCAGCCAGGAGTTCCCGCTGGCCAACCTGTACGCGCACGCGCGCACCCTGCACATCGTCGACGGTCCCGACGAGGTGCACCGCCGCTCGCTGGCCCGCCGGGAGCTGAAGAAGTACCGCTGATCGCTCGTGAGTGGTAGTGGTCGCTGGAACGTCCACTACCACTCACGACCCCAACCACAACCAAACCTGCGAGGAGATCAAATGGCAGACAGTCGTGTCGCGATCGTCACCGGTGCCGCGCGCGGAATCGGGGCGGCCACTGCGAAGCGCCTGGCCGAGGACGGCTTCGCCGTGGCGATCATCGACCTCGACGAGAAGCAGTGCGCCGACACGGTGTCGGCCATCGAGTCCAGCGGCGGCAAGGCGCTGGCGGTCGGCTGCGACGTCAGCGACGCCGGGCAGGTGCAGGCCGCGGTCGACCGCATCGCCGCCGAGCTCGGCGGGCCGACGGTGCTGGTCAACAACGCCGGCGTCATCCGGGACAACATGCTGTTCAAGATGTCCGAGGACGACTGGGACACGGTGATGAACGTGCACCTGCGCGGCGCGTTCCTGATGAGCCGCGCCGTGCAGAAGCACATGGTCGAGGCCAAGTGGGGCCGGATCGTGAACCTCTCCAGCACCTCCGCGCTGGGCAACCGCGGCCAGGCCAACTACTCCACCGCCAAGGCCGGGCTGCAGGGCCTGACCAAGACGCTGGCCATCGAGCTCGGCAAGTTCGGCGTCACCGCCAACGCCATCGCGCCCGGCTTCATCGCCACCGACATGACCAAGGCGACCGCCGAGCGGGTCGGGATGGGCTTCGAGGACTTCACCAAGGCCGCGGCGAGCCAGATCCCGGTGGCCCGCGTCGGCCAGCCGGAGGACATCGCCAACACGGTGTCGTTCTTCGCCGACGAGCGCTCCGGGTTCGTCTCCGGCCAGGTGATCTACGTGGCCGGCGGGCCGAAGGCGTGATGACCGTGGACGCCGACGAACTCCGCGGCAAGGTAGGGGAATTCCTCGCCGCGAACGATCCCGCGAAGATGGACCGGCTGGAGTTCCTGCGGGCCCGCTTCGACGCCGGGCTGGCGTGGGTGCACTTCCCCGCCGGCCTCGGCGGCCTGGGCGCCGCGCGGGAGCTGCAGCCGGTGGTGGACGCCGCCTTCGCCGAGGCCGGTGCGCCGGACAACAAGCCGCAGCTGAACGTCATCGGGCTGGGCATGGCCGCCCCGACGATCCTGCGCTTCGGCAACGACGAGCAGCGCCGCCGCTATCTCCGTCCCCTGTGGACCGGGGAGGAGATCTGGTGCCAGCTGTTCAGCGAGCCGGGCGCGGGCTCGGACCTCGCCGCGCTGTCCACCCGGGCCGTGCGCGATGATGGGGGCACCTCCCGCTCGAGCGAAGCCGAGAGCGGGGGAGAATGGGTGGTGGACGGGCAGAAGGTCTGGACGTCGCTGGCGCACCAGGCCCGCTGGGCGATCCTGGTCGCCCGCTCCGACCCGGACCAGCCCAAGCACAAGGGCCTGAGCTACTTCATCTGCGACATGACCGCGCCGGGCGTGGAAGTCCGCCCGCTGCGGCAGATCACCGGCGAAGCCGAGTTCAACGAGGTGTTCCTGACCGGGGTCCGGATCCCGGACTCCCAGCGCCTCGGCGAGGTCGGCCAGGGCTGGCAGGTCGCGCTGGGCACCCTGATGAACGAGCGGGTCGCCATCGGCGGGCGCGCGCCCGCGCGGGAAGGCGGCATGATCGGCCTCGCCGCGCAGGCGTGGCGCGAGCACCCCGAGAAGCGGACGCACGGCCTGCACGACCGGCTCCTGCGGCTGTGGGTCGAGACCGAGGCGACCCGGCTGACCAGCATCCGGCTGCGCCAGCAGCTCGCCATCGGCGAACCCGGCCCCGAGGGCTCCGCGGTCAAGGTCGCCTACTCCGAGCAGAACCAGGCGATCACCGGGTTCGAGCTGGAGTTCCTCGGCGAACCGGGCCTGGCCTACGACGACTGGACGTTCCGCCAGCCCGAGTACACCGACTTCGTCAAGCGCGGCCCCGGTTTCCGGTACCTGCGGGCGAAGGGCAACTCGATCGAGGGCGGCACCACCGAGATCCTGCGCAACATCATCGCCGAACGGGTGCTGGGCCTGCCGCCGGAGATCCGCACCGACAAGGACCGGCCGTGGAAGGAGCTGCCGCGATGAGCGCCCCGGACCTGCTCTACAGCGAAGTCGAAGAGGACCTGCGCTCGAACGTCCGCCGGCTGCTGCGGGACCGGTGCGACTGGACCGCGGTGCTGGCCCGCTGCGAGACCGACGAGCCCTACGACCTCGCGCTGTGGCGGACCCTCGCCGGCGAGCTCGGGCTCGCCGCGCTGCTGGTGCCCGAGGACCTCGGCGGCGCCGGGGCCAGTGCCCGGGAGCTGTCGGTGGTGGCCGAGGAGATCGGCCGGTCCGTCGCGCCGGTGCCGTTCCTGAGCAACCTGCTGACCACCGCCACGCTGGTGGCCTGCGCGGACGAGCCGCGGGTGCGGGAGATCCTGCCGCAGTTCATCGACGGCTCGCAGCTCGGCACCGTCGCCGTCGGGCTGACCACCGTGCCCTACGGCGCGTTCCCGCAGTCGGTGAAGGCCGACGGCGCCGCGCTGACCGGCTCGGTGTCGGCGGTGGTGGACCTGGAGGTCGCCGACTACGTGGTCGTGCCCGCCGCCGACGCGGACGGCGCGGCGCTGTACCTGGTGGACACCTCGGTGTCCGGGGTGTCGCGGACGCCCACGACCTCACTGGACCTCACCAGGCGGTTCGGCACGCTCGCCCTGGACGGGGCGGTCGGCGAGCGGATCGCGGCCGGCGCCGACGCCGAGCGGATCCTCCGGCAGGCGCTGGTGACCGCGGCCGGGCTGCTGGGCGCCGAGCAGGTCGGGCTGGCCCAGCAATGCCTGGACGCCACCGTGGAGTACGCCAAGACCCGCTACCAGTTCGGCCGCCAGATCGGCTCGTTCCAGGCGGTCAAGCACCGGCTGGCCGACCTGTGGGCGGCGGTGAGCTCGGGGCGGGCCGTGGCCCGCAACGCCGCCGACGCCCTGGCGCGCGGCGACGAGTCGGCGGAACTCGAGGTCGCCATCGCCCAGGCCTACTGCTCCGAGCTGGTCGTGCGGGCCGCGGAAGAGCACCTGCAGCTGCACGGCGGCATCGGGATGACCTGGGAGCACTCGGCGCACCTCTACCTGGGCCGGGCCAAGAGCTCCCAGCTCACCTTCGGCATCGCCGAGGCGCACCGGCAGCGCATCGGCGAACTCGCCGACCTGCCCACGCCGTAGGCCTGCGCGGATCGGGGCTCGTGAGTGCGGATTCCGGTTCTTACCGGAATGACCACTCACGAGCCCACGCACAGCTTTTCGTTGTCGCTCAAGGAGGTTTTGCGTTGCGGGTATTCAGCAGCAAGGAAGAGATCGTCGCCGCCAAGGGCGAGAAGCTCGGCACCAGCGAATGGCTCACCGTCACCCAGGAGCAGGTGAACCTGTTCGCCGATGCCACCCTGGACCACCAGTGGATCCACATCGACGTCGAGCGCGCCGAGCAGGGCCCGTTCGGCGGCCCGATCGCGCACGGGTTCCTCACCCTGAGCCTGCTGCCGAAGCTGAACTCCCAGACCTACAAGTTCGAGGGCGCCAAGATGGGGATCAACTACGGCCTGAACAAGGTCCGCTTCCCCAGCCCGGTCCTGGTCGGCTCGCGGGTCCGCTCCACCACAGAGCTCGCGGACGTGACCGAGGTGGCCGGCGGCCTCCAGCTGACCGTCAAGTCCACCATCGAGATCGAGGGCGGCGCGAAACCGGCCTGCGTGGCGGAGGGCCTCACCCGCGTGGTCTTCTGACCGGTTCTCCACGTGACGGGCACCAGCTGGGAACGCTCTGGCGAGCGGCCCAGGTGGTGCCCGCTGCTGTGACCACGAGTGCGGCGGAGCAAGTGAATTCCGCCGAGGCGGAAGCAGCAAGCGACTCCGGCGGTTCCGAAGGCGGACTTCCAGATCTTCCGGCGTTCTGGGCCCGGCCGGTGTACTAGTGGCAGGACGGCTGCTAAATTTTCGTTTCGTGAACGTTGGCGCGCGCTTTGAGCCTGGTTGCCGCACATGCGGCTGCCGGGCCCCTGCGCGCCGCGTGCGGGGCCGCCGAGTGCGGTACCACATCGGATGTGAGCCTGGGCAGGTCAACGGCCGGCGATGGCAGCACTGAGCTGATGCTCGACCTCGCGAGCTCATCGTGCTCGCGAGGGTGCTTTGCCACTCATACGCACCTGACCGCGGGCACGGTTGTGCCCGCGAGGAGACATCATGATGTGCCGCCGGTTCTTCTTCCCTGCCCAGAACAGCGATAGCGACGCCTATTTCGGCGCTTTCGGTGGATCATTCGTCCCGGAAGCACTGTTCGCGACCATCGACGAGCTCGCCGACGAGTACGCGGCGGCGAAGGCCGACCCTTCGTTCGTCGCGGAGTTCGATCGCCTGATGGCCCACTACGTCGGCCGCCCCAGCCCGCTGACCGAGGTCACCCGGTTCGCCGAGCAGGCGGGCGGCGCCCGCATCTTCCTCAAGCGCGAAGACCTGAACCACACGGGCTCCCACAAGATCAACAACGTGCTGGGGCAGGTGCTGCTGGCCAAGCGGATGGGCAAGTCCCGCGTGATCGCCGATACCGGCGCAGGTCAGCACGGCGTGGCCACTGCCACCGCGTGCGCGTTGCTCGGCCTGGAATGCACCGTCTACATGGGTGAGGTCGATACCCGGCGACAGGCGCTGAACGTGGCCCGCATGAAGGTTCTCGGCGCCGACGTGGTGCCGGTGACGTCCGGCAGCCGGACGCTCAAGGACGCGATCAACGAGGCGTTCCGGGACTGGGTGTCGACTGTCCGAAGTACCCACTACGCGTTCGGCACGGCAGCCGGGCCACATCCCTTCCCCACCCTGGTGCGCGACTTTCAACGGGTGATCGGTGTTGAAGCGCGCGGCCAGATCCTGGAACACGCCGGCCGGCTACCGGATGCGGTCGCGGCCTGCGTCGGAGGCGGTTCCAACGCCATCGGTCTTTTCCACGCCTTCCTGCCGGACGAGCACGTCGGGCTCTACGGCTTCGAAGCCGCCGGCGAAGGGCTTGGCGGCACGCGCCACGCAGCGACGATCGGTGCGGGATCGGCCGGTGTCCTGCACGGTTCGCGTTCGTACGTCCTGCAGGACGAGCAGGGGCAAACCCGGGAAACCCACTCGATCGCCGCCGGCCTGGACTATCCGGGGGTGGGAGCCGAACACTCCTATTTGCACGCCACCGGCCGCGCCCACTACCTGCCCGTCACCGACGCCGAGGCACTGGAAGCGTTGCTGCTGCTGTCTCGAACCGAAGGGATCATTCCCGCGCTCGAATCCAGCCACGCCTTGGCGGGCGCGTTGCGGCTCGGCCGGGAACTGGGCCCCGAAGCCGTCATCCTGGTCGGCCTGTCCGGACGCGGCGACAAGGACATGGGCACGGTCGCCCGCGAAGCGGGGTTCCTCGACGACCCGACCGCTGCGGAGGTGGCCCGATGACCGGCGGGATCGAGCAGCTCGACAACACCTTCACCCGCATCGCGCGACAGGATCGCGCCGCGCTCATCGGCTTCCTCCCGGCGGGCTTTCCAAGCGCCGGGGAGGACGTGCAGGTGCTGGCGGCGATGATCGACGGCGGCTGCGACATCATCGAGGTCGGAATGCCGTACAGCGACCCCATGCTGGACGGTCCGGTCAACCAGACCGCCTACGACCTCGCGCTGCGTGGTGGCGTCACCGCCGAAGCCGTCCTGAACACCGTCAGCGCGGTCACTTCCCGTGCGGCGGCGCCGGTGCTGGTCATGACGTACTGGAATTGCGTTGACCGCTACGGCGTCGAGGAGTTCGCGGCCGATCTCGCCGCGGCCGGCGGTGCGGGCTGCATCCTCCTGGATCTGCCGGTGCAGGAGTCGGCATCGTGGCGTCGTGCGGCCGGACGACACCGGCTCGCAACCGTTTTCGTGGCGGCACCGAGCACACCCGACGATCGCCTGCGCACGATCACGGCGGCGGGATCCGGTTTCGTCTACGCCGCATCCATCATGGGCGTGACCGGCGCACGCGAATCTGTCAGTGCTGATGCGGAGAAACTGGTGCGCCGCACGCGCGCGACCACAGCGCTGCCGGTGTGCGTAGGACTGGGTGTGGCTACCGGCGCCCAAGCTGCGCAGGTCGCCTGCTACGCCGATGGCGTCATCGTCGGGTCCGCATTCGTCCGGCAGCTGCTGGACGCACCCGACTTCCCCACCGGTCTCGCGCGCATCCGGCGGCTGACAGCGGAGTTGGCACGAGGTGTGCGCACCCGCCGCTCCGATGTCGACGCCGCGCCGCGGTCGTAAGGTCGTCCGGCCTCTCCCCTTGATCTGCTCCCGCGGCGCAGATCAAGGGGAGCTCCGGCCCCTGGTCAGGGTGCGATGTGGATGCCCATGCCGGGACCCAGGGGCAGGTCCGCGAAGTAGAAGACCGTCAGGATCAGGGCCCACACCAGCCAGAACGGGATCACGAACGGAACCATCCTGGCGACCAGGGTGCCCATCCCCGCGTTCGGTTCGTAGCGGCGCAGGTAGCCCAGGATGATGATCATGTACGGGTTCAGCGGCGTCATGATCTGCGTCGCCGAGTCGCCGACCCGGAACGCCGCCTGGGCGAAGCCCGGCTCGAAGCCGAGCAGCACGAACATCGGCACGAACACCGCCGCCATCAGCGTCCACAGGCTCGAACCCGAGATGATGAACAGGTTCAGCGTCGACGCCAGCACCATGAACCCGAGGAACGCCGGATAGCCGTCCAGGCCGAGCACGCGCAGCAGGTCCGCGCCCGAAACCGCCACCCACGCGCCGAGGTTCGTCCAGTTGAACAGCGCGATGAACTGGCCCAGCATGAACGCCAGCACCAGGAATCCGGTGAGGTCCCGCAGCGCGGCGGCCATCAGCTTCGGCACGTCGGCCGCGCGGCCGATCGCCCCGACGATCACGCCGTAGACGATGGCGGGCACCGCGAAGCCGAAGAAGATCAGCGTGGTCACCGAGTCCAGCAGCGGCGACTTCGGCAGGAATCCGCCGGTTTCGTTGCGCAGCGGCGAATCCGGCCACAGCACCAGCAGCAGCACCAGCCCGAACGCGATCAGGAACGCCACGCCCGCCCAGATCAGCCCGCGCCGCTCGGCGGGCTCCAGCGCCACCGCGGGCACCGGCTGGTCGGCCACTTCGGACGCCTCGCGGGGCACGCCGGTGCGCGCCAGGCGCGGCTCGATGACCTTGTCGATCAGCACCCCGGCCAGCAGCCCGAGCAGGATCGAGGACACCACGTTGAAGTAGTAGTTCGACACCGGCGTGACCGCGGTGCCGGCGTGCGGCAGGGTTTCGGCGACCTTGTTGCTGATCCCGGCGAACAGCGCGTCCAGGCTGGTGACCACCGGCGCGGTGGAGTACCCGGCGCCGGTGGCGGCGAAGCCGCCGAGCAGCCCGGCGACCGGGTGCCTGCCCGCCGCCTTGAACACCAGCGCGGCCAGCGGCGGGATGATGATCATCGACGAATCCGCCATCACGCTGGACGAGATCCCGACCAGCCCCACCGCGTACGGCAGCACCCAGCGCGGCGCCCCGCCGAAGGCGGCCCGGATCATCGCGGTGAGCAGCCCGGCCCGCTCCGCGAGCCCCACCGCCAGCATGATCGTGACCACGGTTTCCAGCGGCGGGAAGCCGATGAAGTTCTCCGCCATCTTGGTGAACAGGAACTCCAGGCCCTCGCCGCTGAACGCGCCGCGGATCCGCGTCACCTCGTCGGCGCCGGGGATCTGCACGGTGACGCCGAAGGCGGCGACCACCGTGGACACCACCGCCACGACGAGGAACAACAGGCCGAAGAGGATGAACGGTTCGGGGAGCTTGTTGCCGACCCGCTCCACCAGGTTCAGCACGCGGTCGAGCCTCGGTGGCCGGGCGGCCCGGGTTTCACTGCTCATGCTGGCTCCTGCAGCCGGAGGGAAAAGCGCAAGCAGCAGCGAACCTGCCGGGACCGCCCGGCGCAACCCCCGGCGGCGGATTGATCGATCCGCGCAACACGACCGAAACCGGCGACCGGCCGTGAGTGCTTTCGGCTGCTGCGGCGACCAAAAGCACTCACGACACCCCGGCCGCTACCGGGGCTCGATGCGCTCCAGCACCACCACGGGAATGACGCGCCGCGTACGCGCCTCGTACGTCCGGTACACCGGCGCCATGTCGACCATCAGCTGCCAGAGCCGCTCGCGCTCCGCGCCCTCCGCCGTGCGGGCCCGCACGGCGAAGCGCTCGCCGCGGATCTGGACCTCGGCCTCGGGGTTCGCGGCCAGGTTCAGGTACCACTTCGGGTGCGTGTGCGTGATCGCCGAACCCGACGCCACGAGCACGAACCGACCGTCGTCCTCGCCGAAGAACAGACCCGTCCGGTACAGCTTCCCGGTCTTGCGGCCGCGGTCGGTGAGCACCAGGTTCGTCGCCCCGCCCTCGTGGAAGCCGCTCTCGCCGTTGGTCGCGAGGTACCGGCGCACGTGCTCGGCGACCGACGGGTCGGGGCTGTCCAGCACCTCGGCCACGTCAGTGACCCCCCAGTCCCTGCGCGAAACCACCGTCGACCGCCAGCTCGACGTTCGTGGTGAACGTCGCGCCCTCGGCCAGGAAGAGCGCCGCGGCGGCGACTTCCTCGACGGTGCCGTTGCGGCGCAGCGGGGTCGACTCGTCGCCCTGCCGCTCGAACTCCCGGCGCTCCTCGTCGGACAGGTCCGCCACGCCCATCGTCGGCGTCTTGATGTACCCCGGAGCCACGCTGTTCACGCGGATCTTCTTCGGCAGCAGCTCCACCGAGAGCACGTGGGCGAACGCGCGCATCGCTTCCTTCGACGCCGAATAGGCGCTCAGGCCGGGGAACACGACGTCGTTGGCGACCGTGGTGAACACCACCGCACCGCCCTCGTTGAGCAGCGGTGCGAGCCGCTGCACGGTGAAGAACGCGCCCTTGGTGTTGACCGCGAAGTGCCGGTCCCACGCCTCCTCGGTCACCTCGGCGAGCTCGGCGAACTGCGCGATGCCGTGGTTGATGAAGAGGTGGTCGACGCTGCCGAGGTGCTCACCCACGAAGTCACCGAGCGCGGCGATGTCGGCCATGCTGGCCGCGTCGGAGCGCACGACGTGCGCCTTCTCGCCCTTGAGCGCGGTGCGCGCTTCCTCGATGTTCCGCTCGTTGCGGCCGGTGAGCACCACCTCCGCACCGCGGGAGAGCAGCTCGCGCACGATCGCCAGTCCCATGCCGTGGGTGCCGCCGGTGACAACAGCCTTCTTCATGACTTACTCCGTTTCGTCGTTGACGAGACGAAGGTGCCCGGCGGCGCTCTCGGTCTGCTGTCGATCCTCTTGCGGCTATCGTGATCGCATGCGTTTCGGGGTGCTGGGGCCGCTCGCGGCGTGGACGCCGAGTGGTGATCCCGTCACGGTGCGCGAGGCTCGCGTTCGCGCGCTGCTGGCCTCCCTGCTCGTCGCCCCGGGGCGTGTCGTGTCCGCCGACCGGCTGGTCGACGACCTGTGGGGCGACGTACTCCCGGCCAACCCCTCGGGCGCCCTGCAAACCCTCGTGTCGCGCCTGCGCCGCGCCATCGGCGCCGGCCTCGTCGTGCACCGCCCGCCGGGCTACCTGCTGGACGTGCCGCCGGACACCGTGGACAGCGGGCGGTTCGCCGAGCTCACCGGGCGCGCGCGGCGCGCGACCGACCCGGGCGCGCTGGCGGCGCTGCTCGCCGAGGCGCTCGGCCTGTGGCGCGGCGAGGCGTTCGCCGGTTTCGCCGACGAGCCCTTCGCCAGCACTGCGGCCGCCGCCCTGGAGGAGCAGCGCCTGGTGGCCTGGGAGGACTACGCCGGGGCGCGGCTGCAGCTGGGTGACCACGCGGTGCTGGCCGGCGAGCTGGGCGAGCTCATCGAGCGGCATCCGCTGCGCGAACGCCTCCGCGCGGCGCACCTGCGCGCGTTGCACGGTGCGGGCCGGACCACCGAGGCGCTCGACAGCTACCGCAAGCTGCGCCGGCTTCTCCGCGACGAGCTCGGACTCGAACCAGGTGCGGAACTCACTGCGCTGCAACAGGAAATGCTGAGCGCCGAACCACCCGCACCAGTCCGGCGGCAGACCCCGCCGTCGCAGGCGCCGTTGCCCGCACCGCAGACCGAGCTAGTCGGCCGCGACGACGCCGTCGCCGACGTCCGCGCACTGCTCGGCACGCATCGCCTGGTGACGCTGACGGGACCGGGCGGGGTGGGCAAGACCAGGCTCGCGCTCGAAGTCGCCCGCGCCGAGGACGAGGTGTGCCTCGTCGAACTCGCCGGCCTGCCACGCGAGACCACAGTGGACGGTCTGGCCGACGTGCTCGCCGCAGCGCTCGGCATCCGCGACGGCGTCCGTCCGCAATCATCGGTCGAACGCCTCGCCGACGCGCTGCGCGGCAGGCGACTGCTTCTCGTGCTGGACAACTGCGAGCACGTCGTCGAGCCGGCCGCCGCGCTCGTGCCGCTGGTGCTGCCGGCATCGGACGTACGGGTGCTGGCGACGAGCCGCGAACCGCTCGGCGTCTCGATCGAGCACCTGTGGGAAGTGCCGCCGCTGGACGTCCCGACGCCGGGCGCGCCGTCGGCGGACGTGCAGCGCTCCGGAGCGGTGCGGCTGTTCGCCGTGCGAGCAGCGGCAGCCTCGCCCGGATTCGCGCTGTCCGCCGAGAACGCCGAAACCATCGCCACGATCTGCCGCCGCGTCGACGGCATCCCGCTCGCCATCGAGCTGGCGTCGGCCCGCGTCCGCGTGCTCGGCACGGCCGAACTGGCAGAACGCCTCAACGACCGGTTCGCCGTGCTCACCGGCGGGCCTCGCGACGCGCCGCCGCGCCAGCGCACGCTGCGCGCGGTGCTCGACTGGAGCTGGGAGCTGCTGACCGCGGCCGAGCGGACGGTGCTGCGCAGGCTCGCGGTCTTCGCCGACGGCTGCACGCTCGCCGCCGCGGAGGCCCTGTGCGCCGGCGACGGCGTCCGGCACTCGGAGGTGCTCGACCTGCTGGCGCGGCTGGTCGACCGCTCGCTGGTCGTCGTCTCGCATTACGCCGACGGCCCGCGCTACGGCCTGCTGGAATCGGTGTCCGCGTACGGCGAGCGGCAGCTGGAACCGCAGGAGCTCGCCCGGCTGCGGCACGCGCACGCCGCGTACTACACCTCGCTCGCCGAGGAAGCGGCCGAGCACCTGCACGGCCCGGAACAGCAGCGCTGGCTGAGCCGCCTCGACACCGAGACCGGCAACCTTCGTCGCGCCCTCGGCGACGGCGAGTTCGCGTCCCGCCTGGCACGCGCGATGGCGTGGTACTGGTTCCTGCGCGGGCGACTCACCGAGGCGCGGCGGGCCACCGAAGCCGCGGGGTCCGCAGTGGTCGCCGCCTGGCACACCGGATTCCGGCTGCTCACCGGCGAACCCGTCGACAGCCGCACCGCGCTGCGCCTGCGCGACGCCATCACCGACCCCTGCGAGCGCGCGATGGCGGGCTGGTTCCTCGGCTACGCCGCGACGAGGTTCGGCGACATGCCGGTCGGTGAGGAGCTCATCCGCGCGGCGCTCGTCGAGTTCGAAGAACTCGACGACAGCTGGGGCGTGGCAGCGACTCTCAGCGTGCGCGCCGTGCAGCGCCACGTCCGGGGCGACCTGAACCAGTCCACTGTGGACGCAGAGCGGAGCCTCGCGCTGTTCCGCGAGACCTGCGACCGCTGGGGCCGGGTCCAGGCCTGCGCCGTGCTCGGCAGGCTCGCCGAGATCGCGGGCGACTACCCCGCGGCGGCCACCTGGCAACGCGAAGGGGTCGAGCTCGCCGAGGAACTCGCGCTGTGGCCGGACGCCGCCATGCGCTGGTCCGAGCTGGGCCGCATCGCGCTCCTGGAAGGCGACCACGACCGCGCCGACGAACTGCACGAGCGGGGACGAGCGCTGGCCGTCGAGCACGGCGATTCGGCGGGCCAGGAATTCGCGGAGGTGGGGCTCGCGCTTTCCGCGCGCCGCCGCGGCCGGTTCGCCGAGGCCGAAACCCTGCTGCGGCCGTGGCTGGAGTGGAACCGGCGGTTCGAGGCGGACAACGGCGCGGCGCTGATCCTCGCCGAACTGGGCTTCGCCGCCGAACAGCGCGGGGACGCGGACGCCGCGTTCCACCTGCACGGGCAGGGCCTCGCCGCGGCCCGGCGCACCGGCGACCCGCGAGCGGTCGCGCTGGCGCTGGAGGGCCTCGCGGGCGCCAGGTTCCTCGCAGGCCAGCCAGGGCGGGCGAAGGGCCTGCTCGGGGCGGCGGCACGCCTGCGGGAATCCGCCGGCGCGCCACTGCCGCCCTGCGAGCGCGGGGACGTCGACCGCATCGAGCAGGCGCTTCGCGACGTCTTCGGCGAACTCCCCGGCAACGAACGGGAATTGCAGGAGCGCCGGTAGCGACTACGGGCGCAGGGACGCGATGAGGAGGTCGGCGAACTGCTCGCCGACCTCCTCGCCGGTGAGCTTGCCGTCCTTGCGGAACCAGGTGCCGAGGTGGTGCACCGCGCCGAAGAAGAAGTCGACCACCAGGTCGGCGGCCTTGTCCTCGCGGAACACCCCGGAGCGCTGGCCCTCCTCGATCAGCGCCCGCACCCGCTCGTGGTAGCGCCGCCGCTGCGCCCGGACCTCGGCCTGCTTGTCCGGGTGCAGCAGGTGCATCGAGCGGAAGAAGATCACCGTGTCGTCGAGGTTCGCCGCCGTCGTGGCGACGACGTCCGCGGCGACCGCGTGCAGCCGCTCCTGCACCGGAGCCTCGCTTTCCGCCGCGCTCTCCATCCGCGCCTGCTGGACCCGCAGGACCCGCGCGTAGATCTCGTAGAGCAGGTCGTCCTTGGAGCCGAAGTAGTGGTACATCGCCCCCTTGGTGACCCCGGCCGCGTCGACGATCTGCTGCACCGAGGTCATCTCGAAGCCCTGCTCGGCGAACAACCGCGTGGCCACGGCCAGCAACCGCTGCGGAACCGGTTCGGCGCCCACCGCCGGTCCGGCAGTAGTGCGACCGTTCGCCGACCGCGCCATGTCAACCTCCCCTGTCGATCTACACCCAGCGTATCGACCCGCCGGCGCGAACCGGCGGCGACACCTTCTCCTACTGCACCTTGCGCTGGAGCTTTCGCATCCCGGCTTGCCAGCGCTGCGGCTCGGCGGCCCGCAGCGCGTAGTAGTCGGCGACCTCCGGGTGCGGCAGGATCAGGAACTCACCGCTGCCCAGCGAGTCGGCGACCACGTCGGCGACCTCCTCCGGTTCGAGCGCGCCCTTCGCGAGGATCACCTCGCCGGCGTTGCTGCTGGTGCCGAGCATGTTGGTGCGCACACCCTGCGGGCACAGCGCCTGCACCGTGATGCCCTGGTCGGCGTAGCTGATCGCCAGCCACTCGGCGAAGCCGAGCGCGGCGTGCTTGGTCACCGAGTACGGCGCCGCCTTCAGCATCGTCAGCAGCCCGGCGGCCGACACGGTCGCCAGGAAGTGCCCCTGGCCCCGCTCCAGCCAGTGCGGCAGCACCGCGCGGGCGGCGCGGACGTGCGCCATGACGTTGACCTCCCAGGACTGCGCCCAGGCGGCCTCGTCGGCCTCCGGCCCGCCGCCGCGGGAGATTCCGGCGTTGGCGCAGAACAGGTCGATCCGCCCGTGCTCGCCGAGCGCGGTGTCGACCAGCGCGCGCACGCCGTCCTCGCTCGCCGCGTCGCCGGGCACCGCCGTCCCGCCGACCTCGGCGGCCACCTTCCGCACCCCGTCGGCGTCCACGTCGCCCAGCACGACCTTCGCCCCGGATGCCGCGAACTTCCGGGCCATCGCCGCACCGATGCCGTTGCCGGCACCGGTGATCACCACGACCGCATCAGCGAGCTGCAACTCGCACACCGCCCTTCCCGAGTCTGGTTCCGCTTGCACCAGCGGCGATTTCGCGCGAAATCGCCGATTCCCACGCGTGCCGGATGGCGATTTCGCGCGAAATCACCAAGAGCTCACACACCGCCCTTCAGGGTCACGCCGCCGTCGAGCACGAGGACCTGTCCCGTGATCCACGAGGCCTCGTCGGAGAGCAGGAACGCCGCCGCGCCGCTGATGTCGGCCGGAATTCCCAGTCGCTTCAACGGATAACCCGCCGCGACCTCGTCCTCCTTGTCCTCGTACAGCGCGGTGGCGAACTTCGTCTTCACCACGGCCGGGGCGACGCCGTTGACCCGGACCTTCGGGCCGAGTTCCACCGCGAGGTCCTTGGTGATGTACGCCAGCATCGCCTTGGTGGCGCCGTAGAAGCCGATGCCCGGCGCGGGCCGCAGACCGGCCACCGAGGACACGTTGAGCACCGAGCCGCCGTGCTCCTTCATCCACGCCTGGTGCACCTGCTGGGTCCACGCCAGCGCCGCGAGCACGTTGACCTCGAAGGTCTTGCGCGCGATGCCGTGCTCCAGCTCGATGAGCGGGCCGTAGGCGGGGTTGATGCCGGTGTTGTTGACCAGCATGTCCACCCGGCCGAACGTCTCCACGGTCTTGGCGACCGCTTCCGCCTGGTGCTCCGCGTCGTCGGCCTTGCCCGCGATGCCGAGCGCGTTCTCGGCTCCGCCGAGGCCCTGCACCGCCTCCGCCAGCGGCTCGGGCTTGCGCGCGGTCAGGGTGACCTTCGCGCCCTCGGACACCAGGCGCTCGGCGATGGCCAGGCCGATGCCGCGGCTGGCGCCGGTCACGATCGCCACCTTGCCGTCGAAACGCTTGCTCATGAATTTCCTTCCTCTCCAGGCTCTTCCGGTGCCGAACGGCCCTTCACCGCACAGCGGCTCGGGCGGTGTCCCGCAGTTCGCGGCGCAGGATCTTGCCGGTCGCGGTCTTGGGCAGCTCGTCGAGGATCTCGATGCTGCGCGGGTACTTGTACGCGGCGAGCTGCCGCTTGCAGTGGGCCACGAGCTCCTCCGCGGTGGCCGACGCGCCCGCGCTCAGGCTGACGTAGGCCTTGACCGTCTCGCCCCGGTAGGAGTCCGGCACGCCGACGACGGCGACCTCCCGCACCGCGGGGTGTCCGTAGAGGACGTCCTCCACCTCGCGCGGCCAGACCTTGAAGCCGGAGGCGTTGATCATGTCCTTCTTGCGGTCCACGACGTAGAACCAGCCCTGCGCGTCCATGAACCCGACGTCGCCGGTGTGCAACCGGCCGCCGCGGATGCCCGCCGCGGTCTCCTCGGGCTTGTTCCAGTAGGACGGCACCACCATGGGCCCGTCGACGACGATCTCGCCGACCTCTCCGACCGGCAAGTCCTGCCCGGCGTCGTTGACGATGCGCAGCACGGTGTTGTAGGTGGGCACGCCGACGCTGAGCGTGCCCGACTCCTCGTCGACCGGCGCCTCCAGGTGCGCGGGCACCGACGTCGCCGTCGCGGTCGTCTCGGTCAGGCCGTAGCCGTTGCGGATGTAGTGGCCGTACCGCGCGCGGAAGGTCTCGACGACCGCCGACGGCAGCGGCGCGCCGCCGGAGTACACCAGCTCCAGCGAGGAGAAGTGGCCCGCGGTCACGTCCGGGTGGTTCATCAGGGCCATGTACGCGGTGGACGGGCCCACCATGTAGCAGGGCCGGTGCTCGGCCAGCGCGTCGAGCACCACGCCCGGCTCGAAGCGGTACACCAGGTCGAGCTGCCTGCCCAGCGCCAGCGCGGCGCCGAGCTCGCAGACCAGGCCGGTGATGTGGAACAGCGGTGCGAGCCCGAAGATCCCGTTGCCACCGAGCTTCTCAACGCGGGTCCGCATGCCTTCGGCGTTGAACACGACATTGCCGTGCGTGTTGGTGGCGCCCTTGGGCACGCCGCTGGTCCCCGAGGTGTAGACCAGCAGCGCGACGTCCGAGCTCGACAGCTCGACCTCCGGCGCACGCCGGCCGACGTGCGCCCGCGCGACCGCCAGCAGATCCGCGCAGCCGGCGGCCGGGCGGCGTTCGAGCTTGGCGAACAGCCGCGGGTCGTGGCGGGTCTGCAGGTCGAGCTCGCTGGTGGTGATCGCGACCCGCACCCCGGCGGGGCCGGCGAGCTCGCCGAGGACGTCGTGCCAGCCCTGCTCGGAGGAGACGACCGCGGCCGGCTGCGCGTCGGCGAGGATCTTGGTCAGCTCGCGGGTCCGGTACATCGGGTTGAGCGGCACCACGATCGCGCCGGCCTTCCACCCGGCCAGCAGCGCGATCGCGAACTGCGGCACGTTCTGCAGGTACAGCGCCACCCGGTCGCCCCGGCCGACACCGTGTTCGACGAGGTGGCAGGCCAGGCCGTCGCTGAGCTCGTCGAGCTCCCGGTAGCTGAGCCGGCCGTCGAAGTAGGTGATGGCCACGCGATCCGGATGGTCCCGGCGGGCCGCGGCGAACAGTTCGAGCATGGTGCCGAACCGCGGCTCGATCGCCACGGGCACGTCGCCGCCGTCGTAGAGCGCCAGCCAAGGCCGTTCGTCGTACGCGCTGCCCAACACGCCACCTCCACGTTGAGACCGACCAGTCGGTACGTCCAGTCAACGGCTCGCGCCGCGTCTCGTCAACCCTCGGCGGCATGCCGTGCTCCAAGCGGCGCAACTCCGGCGTCGCAACCTCGCCAAAACCTTGACCGGACAACTGGTCCAGTCCATTTTCGAGGACATCATCCGGCTCTCACCCCACGGAGGCCCGCATGACCGGAAGACTGGCCGCGCTCGCCGCGGCCGTCCTCACCACCGCACTCGCGTTCGCACCGGCCGGCTCCGCCGCCGCCCCGGCGGCCGTGCCCAACCACCACCTCACCGGGTACTGGCAGAACTTCGTCAACGGCGCCAAGCCGCTGAAGATCAGCGACGTTTCGGCGAACTACGACGTCATCGCACTGGCCTTCGGCAACGCCGATCCGGCGAAACCCGGCGCGGTCACCTTCAACGTCGACCCGGAGCTGTCCACCGCGCTCGGCGGCTACACGGACGAACAACTCAAAGCGGACATCGCCGCGAAGAAGGCCGAGGGCAAGTCGTTCGTGCTGTCCATCGGCGGCGAAAAGGGAAACGTCGATCTGGGGAGCGCTGCGAACGTCGCAAATTTCGTCGACTCGGTTGGAAAAATTTTAACCGATTACAGCATCGATGGGTTAGATATTGACTTGGAGCACGGGCTCAACGTCGCCAACACGACCAGCGCGATCCGCCAGCTGCGCGAGCGCGTCGGCGACGGATTCGTGCTCACCATGGCGCCGCAGACCCTCGACGTGCAGCCCGGCGGCTCCTACCTGCAACTCATCGAGAACGTCAAGGACATCCTCACCGTCGTGCACACCCAGTACTACAACTCGGGTTCGATGAACGGCTGCGACGGCCAGGTCTACAGCCAGGGCTCGGTCGACTTCATCACCGCACAGGCGTGCACCCTGCTGCAGACGCTGCGCCCGGACCAGGTTTCGCTGGGCCTGCCCGCGACCGCATCGGCGGCCGGTAGCGGGTACGTCGATCCGTCGATCATCAACAACGCG
The DNA here is from genome assembly GCF_056431645.1 of Saccharopolyspora sp. NPDC045839. NCBI lineage: Bacteria > Bacillati > Actinomycetota > Actinomycetes > Pseudonocardiales > Pseudonocardiaceae > Saccharopolyspora > Saccharopolyspora sp. NPDC045839. The sequence goes on along the minus strand of NZ_JBWKKH010000011.1, from coordinate 96,095 downwards.
CTGAGCTGCCTGGCCGCGGGCACCGACTGCGGCCAGTACACGCCGGACCAGCCGCGCCCCGAGATCGGCGGCGTGATGACCTGGTCGATCAACTGGGACGCCAGCAGCGGCAATGCGTTCTCGGATCCGGTTCGGACCCATTTGGACAGCCTGCCGTAGCCACACCGGACTCCGGTCGGGGTCTTCAGATCCACGATCACGCCAAAGAACACCCCGACCGGAGTCGGCCCGCGGTCACGTTGCGCAATCCACATGCTACGACAAGTGATATTTGGCACTGGGCGCACGTTCGCGCACACATTTTCCGAATCCCGCGCTACCCTGGAGTCATGTCAGCCGCGCTGGAGACCGTGTTGGCACGAGCCGGTTTAAAGGTCACCGCCAACGAATTCCTGACCCTGGTCGAGGACGCCGCGAAGAAGCTCACCTCGCCGCAGGTGGACCCAGCCGCGCACTTCACCGAGGCGGAGCGACGGGCGCTCACCGAAGCAGGCCTGGACCTGACGCCGCTGAGCGACTCCGAAGTCGACGCTCGGGCGCGGACCGTCGCCGAACAGGCGGTGTTGCGCGACACCGCGCTCTCGGTCAACCAGGCCGCGGACCGCGTGGGAGTGGACAGCAGCCGGATCCGCCACCGCATCAGCGAACGACGGCTGATCGGCTGGAAGGACCGCGGCGGATGGCGGCTGCCCGCGTGGCAGTTCAGCGACACCGACGTGCTGCCCGGCCTGGACACCGTGCTCGCGCTGATGCCCGCCGACCAGCCGGCACTCGTGCTGGCCAACTTCATGACCACGCCGCAGGAGGACCTCGAAATCGGGGACCGGCCGGCGAGCCCGCGCGAGTGGCTGCTGGCCGGCGGCGATCCGCAGCGGGTCGCCGAGCTCGCCGCCACCATCGGCACCCCGGCCTGAGCCCACTCCCCAACCTTCGAGACCCCAACCCAGGACCTCCATGGCACGGCTACCACAGCCGCCTGCGCCCGCTGCGCTGCAGGCGATGCTCCGGCGCACCGAAGACGTGATCGCGGTGCCCGCCGGCACTCGCCTCGTGCGCGTGTTCACCTCCGGGGGCAACCACCCGCAGCAGTGGAACAGCTTCCGCTACGCCGGCCCGCTGCCGCACGCCCGGTTCGACCCGCACCTGCCCAACTCCCAGGGCGGCCCGACGGTCACCCGGGAGCACGGCGTGCTGTACTTCTCGCTGTCGGTGCAGACCTGCATCGCCGAGGTCTACCAGGCAACCTCCACAGTGGACCGCCGGACGCGCAGCCCGCACCTGGTGCTGTTCCGTCCACGTCGGACGCTCCGGCTGCTGGACCTGACCGGCCTGTGGCCCACCCGGGCCGGCGCCTCGCAGGCGATCAGCAGCGGCCCCAAGCTCCGCACCCAGGCGTGGGCCCGCGGCATCCGCGCGGCCTACCCGGAACTCGACGGCCTCTGGTACCGGTCCTCGATGGACGCGGGCAACCCGTCGCTGTGCCTGTGGGACCCGCCGGCGGCGACGGCGCTCCCGGATTCCCCGGACGTCCTGTTGCCCCTGAGCCACCCGGGACTGGACGTCCCATTGGGACGGGTCTGCAAAGAACTGAGCTACACGTTGCTGGACTGAACCGCATGCGTTCGATGTTGCGATAGAGGCTGTTCTGGCGGCGGCGTGGGGCCTGCGGAGCGGCTTGCGCCGTCGAAGAGCTGAAGCGAACGGCCTGTTCACCTCACCAATCGAGACGAACGGTCCGTTCACTCCACATCAGGCAGCACGAACGCAACATTGCGCCAATGAATTCTCGAACAGGCTCAACAGCAACACGAACCGCACATGGACCGGAACGGCTGCAACAGAAGTGCCCGGAGTTCTCGTGTGGAACTCCGGGCACTCGCGTGTCAGGTCAGGCGTTCTCGGCCGGTTCCTGTTGCTGCGACTCGGTGTCCTTCTTGGACTTCGCCAGGCTGGCCCAGGTGGTGATGCCCAGGACCACGATGATGAAGCCCAGCGACATCCAGTTGGTGATCTCCAGCCACTCCGGCACCAGGTGGTACTCGTGGAACGCGTGCAGGATCAGCTTGATGCCGATGAACCCGAGGATCACCGCCAGGCCAACCGACAGGTAGATCAGCTTGTCCACCAGGCCGCCGAGCAGGAAGTACAGCTGCCGCAGCCCCATCAGGGCGAAGGCGTTGGCGGCGAAGACCAGGAACGGGTCCTGGGTGATGCCGAAGATCGCCGGGATCGAGTCCACCGCGAACAGCAGGTCGGCGCTGCCGATCGCGACGATCACCACGAACATCGGGGTCAGCAAGCGCTTGCCGTCGATCTTCACGGTCGACTTGGCGCCGTGGTAGTCGTCGGTCACCGGGAACACCTTGCGGACCCAGCGGACGACCGCGTTCTCCTCGTATTCCTCGCCCTCGTCCTTCTTGCGGACCATGCTGACCGCGGTCCAGATCAGGAACGCGCCGAAGATGAAGAAGACCCAGACGAACTGGGCGATCAGTGCGGCGCCGACCGCGATGAAGATGCCGCGCATCACCAGCGCCAGCAGGATGCCGATCAGCAGCACCCGGTGCTGGTGGATGGACGGCACCGCGAAGCTGGACATGATCACCATGAAGATGAACAGGTTGTCCACGCTCAGCGAGTACTCGGTGATGTAACCGGTGAAGTATTCGATCGCGAAGTGCGAGTCCCCGAACACCCAGACGCCGATCCCGAAAAGGATCGCGCAACCGACGTAGAACACGACCCACTTGGCTGCTTCACCCGTGGTCACCTCGTGCGGCTTGCGGTCCACGATCACGAGGTCGAGCAGGAGCAGCAGGGCCAGGCCGCCGAGCGTAGCCGCCCAGATCCACCAAGGAACGTCCAGTCGATCGACTGCGGGCTGTGCCTGTTGGGCCAGCAACGTCACGGCACCCATTCATCACCTCCGGTTCAGGGCATGCGCCAGGGACCGGAGGTCTCTTCCACCGGCCTTCGGCCGGTCGACGGCACCGGGCTTGTCCGAGCAAGTTCCGTGATGACGACACCGCCGCGAAGGAATACTCCCCTCCACCTTGCCAAGATTGTCACTTATGCGTGGGTCCGCACACCACCCCGGGGCCGCACAAGCAACGAACATCACGTCGCGAACCGTACGGGGGACCGCTCAGGGCGGCAACGGGAGTCATCGCGGCATCACACCGACGGCCGCAACGAGATCATTGCGTCTCACCCGATCATCGCTATGATCACCACCGCCCGGTCGCACCGGGACCGCACGCGGGGATGCGGAAGCGGCCTCGGCGGTCGGCACGACGACGTGTCCGGTTGCTGTTTGGTCTCTGGTTCATAGCGTCTTGCCTTCGCCCCCGTCTGGAACGAATCCGGTGCCGTCCTCTTCACCTACTGTCGAATGCGTGTCCGCCTCCCCCCGTCGCCGCAAGGGCCTCGCGCTGATAGCCCTTACCTGCGTTGCCCTCGTGGTGTTCGGTGCTTTCCTGTGGTCCGGTGACGAGAAACCGGTCGCCACGCCGGAAGCGCCCCGGGAAGCGCTGCTGGACGTGCTCGACGGCCCCGGCGCGAACGAGCGGGTGCAGATCGACGTCACGCTGTTCGCCCCGGCGGACACCCCGGCGCCGTCGATCCTGCTCGCGCACGGCTTCGGCGGCAGCAAGGACGACACCGCGGCGCAGGCGCAGGAGCTGGCGCAGCGCGGGTTCACCGTGCTCACCTATTCCTCCCGCGGTTTCGGCCGCAGCACCGGGAAGATCGCGCTGAACGACCCCGACTACGAGGTGACCGACGCCCGCCAGCTGCTGGACTGGCTGGCCCGCCAGCCGGAGGTGCTGCGCGACGGCGAGGGCGATCCGAAGGTCGGCGTCACCGGCGGCTCCTACGGCGGCGCGCTGAGCCTGCTGCTGGCCGGCAGCGACCGGCGGGTCGACGCGATCGCGCCGGTGATGACCTACAACGACCTCGGCCAGGCATTGCTGCCCAACGCCGGCTCACGGGACCAGATCGACGGCAGCACCCCGGCCCGCGGCGCCGCGTCCGCCCAGGGCGTGTTCAAGCAGGCGTGGGCGGGGCTGCTGTTCTCGGCGGGGAGCTCGCCGGCGCAGCGCGCCGTGGACCCGCCGCAGGCCCCGCCGGCGTCCGACGGCGCCGCGGCCACACCGACAGGGCAGCCGCTGACCTGCGGGAGCTTCACCGAGCAGGTGTGCGCGGCCTACACCGAGGTGGCGCAGACCGGCCGCGCCGGGCAGTCGACGCTGGACCTGCTCGACCGCGTCTCCCCCAAGACCGTCACCGCCCGCATCCATGTGCCGACGCTGCTGGTGCAGGGCGAACGGGACACCCTGTTCGGCCTCGACCAGGCCGACGCCAACGCCCGGCAGATTTCCGCCGCCGGCGGCAAGGTCAAGACCATCTGGTTCGCCGGCGGTCACGACGGCGCCTCGCCGGACGCGGCGCTGCGGGGACGCATCGCGGACTGGTTCGCCTTCCACCTCGGCGGGGTGCCGCCGGTGCCCGATCCCGGCACGGCCTTCGAGTACGACATCGCGGGACGGCCGCAGCGCAACGGCGAGATCCCGGTGCGCACCGTGTCGGCACCCGCCTACCCGGGCGTGCACGCCGAGCGCACGCCGCGCTTCGCGCTGCAACTGCACGGCGCGGTCACGCAGGTGGTCAACCCGCCGGGCGGCAGCCCGGCCGCGACCAGCTCGCTGCCCGGCGCCGGCGAGGTGCTCGACGCCGCGGGCAGCCTCGGCCGCTCGCTGGCGCGCGACCTGCCCGGCCAGGTGGCGGTGTTCCGCACCGATCAGCTGGACAGCCAGCTGCTGGTCTCCGGCACGGCGCAGACCCGGATATCGGTGGCTTCGGTGCCCGGCCAGCCCGCGACCGGGGACGCGGTGCTGTTCACCAAGCTCTACGACGTCGGCCCGGACCAGCAGCGCAGCCTGATCGGCAACGCCGTGTCGCCGCTGCACGTGACCGGCCTGCCGGCGGACGGCACGCCGGTCGAGGTGGACGTGGCGCTGCCGGGCGTCGTGCACCCGCTGGAGACCGGTCACCGGCTGGAACTGGCGGTGGCCACCACCGACCAGGCCTACGCGGTGCCGCGGGAACCGGCGGTGCACCGCATCGGCCTGGCCGGCGACGGCTCGGTGTCGATCCCGTCGGTGCGCGGCGAGACCACGACCGGCAACTCGGTGCCGGTGGCGCCGCTGGTCGGCATCGGCATCATCATCGCGGCGGCGCTGGCGGCGTGGGTGATCTCGCTGATCCGGCGCAAGAGCACCGACGACGTCGACCCGCTGCTGGCCGACACGCCGCTGCTGATCGCCGGGCTGACCAAGTCGTACCCGGAGAAGCCCGCCGCGGTCCAGGACCTGTCGATCCGCGTCGAGCGCGGTCAGATCGTCGGGCTGCTCGGCCCCAACGGGGCGGGCAAGACGACCACGTTGCGGATGCTGCTGGGGCTGCTCAAGCCGAGTTCCGGGCAGATCCGGGTGTTCGGCCACCGGGTGGCCGGCGGGGCTCCGGTGCTGTCCCGGGTGGGTTCGCTGGTCGAGACCCCGGGCTTCCTGCCGCACCTGTCCGGCCTGGACAACCTGCGGTACTACTGGGCGGCGACCGGGCGGCCGATGCTGCAGGCCCGCTTCGACGAAGTGCTGCAGATCGCCGGCCTCGGCACGGCGGCCCGCCGCCCCGTCCGCACCTACAGCCAGGGCATGAAGCAGCGGCTGGCGATCGCGCAGGCGATGCTGGGGCTGCCGGAGCTGCTGGTGCTCGACGAGCCGACCAACGGGCTGGACCCGCCGCAGATCCACCAGATGCGCGAGATCCTGCGCCGCTACGCGTCCACCGGCCGCACGGTGCTGGTGTCCAGCCACCTGCTGGCCGAGGTCGAGCAGACCTGCACGCACGTGGTGGTCATGCAGAACGGCCTGCTGGTGACGGCGGGCAGTGTGGGCGACATCGTGTCGGTCAACGGCGAGGCGACCTTCCGGGTCGACCAGCCGGAGCAGGCCGCCGAGGCGCTGTGCACCATCGAAGGGCTCGGCCCGGTGGAGACCGACGGCGACCTGGTGCACGCCGACCTCGCCGGGCACTCGACCGCGGTGGCGGTGAACGTGCTGGTCGCCTCCGGGATCGGAGTGCACCAGGTGGGGCCGCGGCGGCGGTTGGAGGACGCTTTCTTGCAGCTGGTCGGGGAGGATCACCGGTGACCGACGACGCCGAAGGACCCAAGGTCGGGCAGCTGGACACGGCCGAGACCGCGGTGGTCCGGTCCGGCCGCCGCCAGCCGACCCAGCCCGACGGCAGCGTCGAGGGCTACCGCGCGAAGCGGACCTTGCCGGTGCGGGTGGAGCTGGCGCGGCAGCTGCGGCGCCGCCGCACCCGGCTGGCGCTGGGCTTCCTGGCCGTGCTGCCGTTCCTGCTGCTGCTGGCCTTCGAGCTCGGCGACGACGGCGGGCGGCGCGGCCGCACGCTGGCCGACATCGCCACCGCCAGCGGCCTGAACTTCGCGGTGTTCACGCTGTTCGCCTCGACCAGCTTCCTGCTGGTCGTGGTGGTGGCGTTGTTCTTCGGCGACACCGTGGCCAGCGAGGCGTCCTGGTCGAGCCTGCGGTACCTGCTCGCCGCGCCCATCCCCCGCACCCGGCTGCTCCGGCAGAAGGCGGTCGTTTCGGCGCTGCTGTCGGGTTTCGGGCTGGTCCTGCTGTCGGCGGTCGCGCTCGGCGTGGGCCTGGTGTGGTACGGCGGCGGCGACCTGGTCAGCATCACCGGCGAGGCGGTGCCGTTCCCGACCGGGGTGGTCAGCCTCGCGGCGGCCACGGTCTACCTGGCGGTGCACCTGGCGTGGATCGCCGGGCTGGCCCTGTTCCTGAGTGTCAGCACGGACGCGCCGCTGGGCGCGGTCGGCGGCGCGGTGGTGGTGTCGATCCTGTCGGAGATCCTGGACCAGATCACGGCGCTGGGAGACCTGCGGAACTACCTGCCGACGCACTACTCGACGGCCTACTCGGACCTGCTGGGCCACGACGTCGACTGGACGGCGATGACGCACGGGGCGTTCTCCGGCCTGGCCTACGCGGCGGTCTTCACCGCCCTGGCGATCTGGCGCTTCAACCGCAAGGACATCACCAGCTGACGAAGGCTGTTTTCAGACTCGTTTTGCGTGGCGGTGCGGGTAGCGCCGGAAGTCCTCACGATCCCGTCAGGGCAGCTCGGTGGGCAGGCCGAAGGGCGGGAAGTGGTCGCGGCCGATGAACGACGTGACCTCGGCGATGCGGTCGTCGCGCAGCGTCAGCACGTTGACCGACCAGGCCAGGTGGGCGCCTGCCTCGTCGTCCCAGAGGTAGCAGCCCACCGCGGGCTGGCCGTTGGCGCTGGTCCGGAGGTGCCGCCAGGAGCCGCAGACCAGCGGGACGTGCACGGCGAAGTCGGTGACGGCCTCGATGCCGCAGTACCAGTGCCGCATCGGCGGCATCGACCAGGTGACGTCCTCGGTCAGCAGCGCGACCAGGGCGTCGGCGTCGCCGTGTTCCAGCGCGGCGGCGAACCCACCGACGATCTCGTGCAGGCGCGCGTCGTCGATCTCCCGCAGCGCCTGCTGCTGGGTGCGGGCCGGGACCCGCTCCGCGACGACCTTGCGGGCGCGTGCCAGGGCCGAGTTCACCGACGTGGTCGTGGTGTTCATGATGGCGGCGATCTCGGCGGCGGAGAAGCCGAGCACCTCGAAGAGCAGCAGCGCCGCCCGCTGGTTGCCCGGCAGGTGTTGCAGCGCCGCGACGAAGGCGAGCTCGACGGCTTCGCGTTGTTCGTAGCGCGAAGCCGGGCCTGCCGGGCCGTCGCCGAGGCCCGCGTCCGGGTAGGGCCCCAGCCAGGCGACTTCGGTCACCGGAACGTCGCCGGTCACGGCGCGGTCGCTGGCCGGGCCGAGGTCGACGGGCAGCGCCCGCTTGCCGCGCGCTTCGATCGCGTCCAGGCAGGTGCGGGTGGCCACGGTGTAGAGCCATGAGCGCAGCGAGCTGCGCCCCTCGAAGCGCGCGAGGCCGCGCCACGCCCGCAGGAGCGCGTCCTGCAAGGCGTCGTCGGCGTCGTGGGTGGAGCCGAGCATGCGGTAGCAGTGCGCGTGCAGCTCGCGGCGCAGCGGCTTCACGAGCCGGGTGAACGCGGCATCGTCACCGCCGCGCGCCCGCGCCAGGTCGTCCTCCGCGACCGGATCCGAAGTCCGCGCGGAAAAAACTTCGCTCACGATCGACGATTCTGCCGTATTGCGGGAGTCCCTGTGCCGACCTGACATCGACCGCTTGCGCAGGAGACGATCCACAATGACCGAGGCAGACCTGAAAGCCGATCTCCACCGGTACCTGCGGGAGGCGCGCGCGGCGCTGCTGTGGAAGCTGGACGGGCTTCCCGAGCGCGACATCCGCCGACCGCTGACGCCGACCGGCACCAACCTGCTGGGGTTGGTCAAGCACCTGATCACCGTCGAGCTGCTGTACCTGAGCCACGTCTTCGGCGAGCCCTTCGACGAGCCGGTGGCCTGGTTCAGGCCGGACGCCGAGCCCAACTCGGACCTGTGGGCCACCGCCGGCGAATCCCGGGAGTACATCGTCGGGTTGTACCGGCGGGCGTGCGAGCACTCGGACGGCACGATCGCGGCGCTGCCGCTGGATTCGGCCGGCTACGCGGAGTGGTTCGCCGAGCCGGACCGGGAGACGACGCTGCACGGGATCCTGCTGCACATGATCGCGGAGACGAACCGGCACGCCGGGCACGCGGACGTCGTCCGGGAGCTGATCGACGGCGCCGTCGGCCTGCACGAGGACATCCCGATGATGGCCCCCGGCGATCAGGAGTGGTGGGCGGACTACCGGAACCGGCTGGAGCGGATCGCGAGCGGCGCCGCGCAGAGCTGACCGGTTCGGCGGGCTCGGCCGTGGCACGCCCGAGCCCGCCACCGCGTTCCGGCGTTCCATTCCGGAACCGCCGAACCAAGTCGATCCACTGTGGACCGATGAATTGAAGGCCCGGCCCGAACCGGATCGACTCCCCCGGGCGCTTCGAAAAAGATCAAGAACAATTGGCGACGGATCGCGAAGCTGCGCCGAGCGCCGGATCGTATATACCCGAATGGAGCATCGAAGCGTCGTCACCTGCGAGGACATTCGCCGCCGAGGCCCGCTCAGGCCAAGGATCCCTGCAGCTCAGCAGCCACTCGACCGGATGCCCGGACAACGCGCGGAGCCGCTCCCGGCGGGCGTCGCGCCCGGGTGAGCGGAGTCGCCGATCCCGCATCCGGACGGGGAGTTTCGCCACGTCGCGTCGGGTAATCCGCATTCTTCCAATGGGTCGACCCCCTGCCTATTCAGCTCCCTTTAGTGTCGCTAGGATCACCCTCGGTGATAAAGTTGATCAACTAGCGAGCACCAGTAGTCCCAGCGGTGACGCCCCGACCTCAGGCACTCGTGCCCGTCGCCGAACATTCCCCGTACCAAGGACGCTGATGTCTGAGTTCCCCCCATCCGCCGCGGAATCCGAGCACTCGCCCGGAACGCGGCGCAGCACGGACGACGACCTGCGGAGTCGATTGTTGCGGCTGGTCATGGTGCACCTGGCCGCCATGGCCGTGTTGGGGATCGCCGCCGCTGCCGTACTCGCCACCAACCCTTCCGGCGTGCTCCGCTACTCGGTGCTCGGCGGCGGCCTGGTCGGCTGCGCGGCCATCGCGATCATCGCCTTCAACCGGGTCAACGCCACGGCGGCCGCCGTCGACCGGCAGATCGCCGAATCCACCCAGCGCTCCCAGCAGTGGATCGAGGAATCCGCGCAGCACACGCAGCGGTGGATCGAATCCCTGCGCGCCACCGTCGAACAGGGCAAGAACGAGTTCCCCCGGCTCGTGGAGCAGGTGCGCGCGGGCGAGCCGCCCGCGCCGCGATGGCCCGCCGACGACCCCGCCCCGGGCAGCCATCCCTTCGCGCTGCTCTCCCACGAGATCCGGCAGGCGCAGGCCGCCGCCGAGTTCGCCGTGGCCCGCCTGCAGCAGGCCCCCGGTGCCACCGGCGCCGTCGAGCCCAGCGTCGCGGTGTTCGCCAACATCGCGCGGCGGGTGCAGTCCCTCGCGCACCGGGCGATCCAGCGGCTCGACGAGCTGGAGCAGATGGTGGAGGACCCGGATCTGCTCAAGGGCCTGTTCGCCGTCGACCACCTCGTGACCGGCATGCGCCGGCAGGCGGAAAGCCTCGCCGTGCTCGGCGGTTCGATGCCGCGGCGGCAGTGGAGCCGGCCGGTCCCCATGTACACCGTGCTGCGCTCCGCGGTCGCCGAGGTCGAGCACTACGCCCGCGTCAAGGTGCTGCCGCCGGTCGAAGGCACGGTCCACGGCCACGCCGTCGCCGATGTGATCCACCTGATCGCCGAACTCGTCGAGAACGCCACCGCCTGCTCGGAACCCGACACCCAGGTGACGGTCAGCACCCAGCGGGTCACCGCCGGGCTGGCCATCGACATCCGGGACCGCGGGCTGGGCATCAGCCCGGCCGACCGGACCAAGCTGAACGCGCTGCTCGCCGATCCCAGCGGCGTCGACCGCGACGAGCAGCTCAAGGACGGGCGGATCGGCCTGTACGTGGTCGCGCAGCTGGGCCAGCGGCACCACGTCGCCGTCGAGCTCGAAACCAACATGTACGGCGGAACCGACGCCCACGTCGTGGTTCCCCTCGGCCTGCTGGGCGACAACTACGAAGAGCCGCAGCAGGCGCCCGCGGTCGTCGACAGCGTCGCCGTTCCCGAGCCGCAGCCGGCCATCGCGCCGACTCCCGCGCTGCCCGCCGCACCGGCCGCCGAGCGCGGCGGCGCGCACCGGGCTCCCATCGAGTGGGAACCGGTCCGGCAGTTCGACGCCGCGGTGCCCGCCGCGTCGAACGGGACCGGCACCACGCAGTGGTACGGGCGGCACACGGGAATCGTGACCGAGGCCGTCGCCGAAGACGTGATCGCCACCCCGCCGGGCAACACCGAGCGCCCGCCGCTGCCCAAGCGCGACCGCACCAAGTCGTACGTGGCGCCCCAGCTCGCCGGCGGCCCCAAGCCGGCCGAGGCTCCGCGCGGTGGCCCGAATCCCGGCTTGTGGGCCGCATACCGACACGGCGTCAAAGGCGGCACCCGCGACAACGACGGTCCGGGTGACCACGGCGCCTGATCCGCCTCGTCCGCACCGCATTGATCTCAAGGAGACGTTACCCATGGCCAATGACCTGCCCGCCGGCCAGGCATCGGACCTCGGCTGGCTGCTCGCCGACCTGCTCCGCCGGGTCCCGCACACCCGCTGCGCCCTGCTGGCTTCCACGGATGGGCTCAAACGGCACTACCACGGCCTCGACGCCGACGAGGCGGACGCCCTCGCGGCGTGGGCCGCCGCGCAGTGCTCCCTCGCCCGCAACGGCGGGGCCCGCTTCGGCGCGGGCGACGGGGTCCGCCAGGTCGTGGTGGAGTTCGACGACCTGCTGTTCTTCGTCTCCGCCGCCGGCGTCGGCGCGGTCCTCGTCGTGATCGCCTACCCGGACGCCGACGCCAGCGTGCTCGGCTACGAGATCGCCCAGCTCGTCAAGCGCGTCCCGTCGCACCTGACCACGGCCATGCGCCAGCCCACCGCCGCCGCGCGCGCGGGCGAGGTGGGCGGCTGATCATGTCGGTTCCGCCGGACAAGCCCTGGCTCGACAGCGAAGCGGGGCCGCTGCTGCGCCCGTACTCCCTCACCAACGGCCGGACCAAGCCGACCGCCACCCTGACGCTGCAGTCGATGGTCCGGTCCACCGGCAGGATGGCGCCCGAACGCATCGAGCCCGTGCACGCCAAGATGCTGGAGCTGTGCCGGTTCGCCACGTCGGTCGCCGAGGTCTCGGCGCACCTGCACCAGCCCGCCGTGGTCACCAAGGTCCTGCTCTCGGACCTCATCGACTGGGGTGCCGTCACCACCCGCCTGCCCGACGACCTGCCCGACCGAGGACAACTGGAGGCGTTGCTCCATGGTCTCCAACAACTCTGACCTCTTCCCGACCGCGTTCAAGTTCCTCATCGCGGGCGGGTTCGGCGTCGGGAAGACCACGTTCGTCCGGTCGGTCAGCGAGATCGAACCGCTGACCACCGAGGAAACGCTGACCGTCGCCAGCATCGGCACCGATGACCTGGCCGGGGTCGGCGACAAGAGCACCACCACCGTCGCCATGGACTTCGGGCGCATCACGTTCGCGCCGCAGAACATCGTGCTGTTCCTGTTCGGCACCCCGGGGCAGGAGCGGTTCTGGTTCATGTGGGACGACCTGGTGCACGGCGCGCTCGGCGCCGTCGTGCTCGCCGACACCCGGCGGCTGCAGGACTGCTTCGCCGCGGTCGAGTTCTTCGAACAGCGCGGCGTCGACTTCCTCGTCGCGGTCAACCAGTTCCCCGACGGCTTCCGCTACGAACCCGATGAGGTCCGGGAAGCGCTGGACATCAAGCCCCACGTGCCGATCGTCCTGTGCGATGCCAGGGACCGGCGCTCCGCGGCGGCGGCCCTGGCGCGCCTCACTGAGCACGTCCTCACCAACCGTCGCCTGTAGCCGAAACCCGCACTGCGGAAACGGAGCCCCTCTTGACCACCTTCGACGCGACCGGACACCGCCACTTCACGCCCGTGGACAACGACGCGCCGCAGCGCGCGGCGCGCCTTCGGCAACTCGGGCTCGGTGAGCGAGGAGAGCCGGCGTTCGACGCGTTCGCCCAGCACGTCGCGAGAACGCTCGGCGTCCCCAACGCCATGGTCAACTTCATCACCGACAGACACCAGTACCTGGGCGGATTCTACTCGGCGGTGCTGCCTCCGGAACCCGCCGGGATGCCTGCGGATTTCGATCCCCGCAAAGGCCCCATGGAAACCGGCTACTGCCCGCACGTCATCGCCCGGGGCATCGCGCTGGTGCTGGAAGACGTCTGCGACTACCCGAGGTTCGCCGGCAACGACATCGTCGACCGGATGAACGTCCGCTCCTACCTGGGAGCACCGCTGATCGACCGCACCGGCATCGCGCTCGGGACGGTCTGCGTCATCGACACCGAACCGCGCCCGTGGGGGCGCGACGGCCTGCACGCCATCAAGACGCTGGCAGGCGAAGGGGTGCAGCTGATCCACCAGCACGAGCGGGAGAGGCTGGCGCGGTGAGCCCGCGGCGGCGCTGAAACCGCGGCGAACGGGCCCGCGCGGCGATGTCCGTGCGGGCCCGTTCCGGTTTTCAGCCCCGCCGCAGCAGTGCGTCGAGTCCGTGCTCCTCGCCCGGGCGGCGCTGTTCGACGTTGCCGATCTTGCCCTCGTAGGCCGCGATGTGCCTGGCGATGGAGTCCACCGTGGGCAGTTCGCCGAACGGCAGATCGTTCTCGATGGCGCGCAACCGCTCGCGCAGGCGCTGCTCGCACCAGGACGCGGTGTAGGAGTGCATGTCGGATCGGTGCCGGACCTCGCTGGTCAGCGCCGCCAGCATCGCCCAGCACGACAGCTCGCCCACGGCGTTCGCGAGCATGTGCCGTTGCGGGGCGCTGGCGGTGGCCCTGGTGGTCAGCTTGGCGACCGCGGCGGCGAGTTCCTGCACCTGCGGCGCGTCGAACTCGTCGAGGAGGGAGACGAGTTTCTGCGGGTCGGCGAGGAACGCGGTGCCCAGGTAGACCGTGATGGCCTCGGTCGAGCCTTCGAAGATCCGGAACAGCCGGTAGTCGCGGAAGAACTGGCCGACGACGTTGGTGTCGAGGTAGCCGCGCGCGCCGAGCAGCTGCACGCACCGGTCCACGACGTGCCACATGAGGTCGGCACCGAGGATCTTCGCGGTGAAGTACAGCGGCTCCGGCACGCGTTCGTCGCCGTCGAGCCGCGCGGCGATGTTGTCCACGAGCGTTTCGACGGCCTGCGTCGCCGCCGTGCATTCGGCGAGGATCTGCTGGATCCGGCCGTTCTCCGCCAGGTTCCCGGTGGCGACCTCGCGCCGGCGCGCGAAGCGGTGCGCGAGCTCCAGCGAACGCATCATCGCCCCCAGGCCCCCGGCGGCGATGCTCAGCCGGCCGAAGGTGAAAGCGGTCTTCGCCACGCGCAGTCCCTGACCTTCGGCGCCCAGCAGGGCTTCGGCGGGCACTCGCAGTTCGTTGAAGGTCAAGCTGTTCTGCGGCACGGCCTTCAGCCCGAGGGTGAAGACCTCCGGCCCGTGCTGGAACCCGGGGCTCGCGGAATCGACCAGGAAACCGGTGATCCCCGCGTCCTGGCCGTCTTCATCGGTCAGCCGCGCGAACACGTTGATGTACTTGGCATCGGCGCCCAGGCTGATCCACTGCTTTTCCCCGTTGAGCACATAGGACCCGTCCGGCTGCTTGGCCGCGTGGCTGGCGATGGCGTGCACGTACGACCCCTGCCCGGGTTCGCTGATCGCGCTCGTGATCAGCTGCCTGCCCCGCGCCAGTTCGGGCAGGACGGCTCGCTTCACGTCCTCCGGGGCGAAGTGCTGCACGGGTGGGACGCCCAGGGTGTTGTGCACCCCGACCAGGACGAGCAGGTTCGCGTCGATCGCGCCGAGCTGCGTCATCACCCGGACCATGTCCGAATGCGAGAGCCCGAGCCCCTGGTGCGCCTGCGGGATTCGCAGGCCGAAAAGGCCGGCGGCGCCCAGGTCCGGCACCAGCGACAGCGGCATCGAACGGCGCTCGTCCATCCTCCGCGAGTCGAGCCGTTCCCTGCTGTACTCGCGCAGGAAATCCAGCAATCCCGATATGGCGTCCGGGTGCGGCGCGCTTCTACCGGTCGAGTCCATACATCCCTCCTATGAGGACCGCTCAGCAATGATCGTTGCGACGCCATGACGAGAAATCCGGCCGGATCCGGGGGTCTGGGCGTGCCGGGTGCGGGTCGTCAGGGCGCGAAAAATCCCCTGCAGGACGAGGTTCCACGCAGGTGGGTTGCGAAGCGTCTTACGGCGTAAAGGCGGCTCCACGGCCGTTGGCCGCTCGGCCTGCGAACGCCGGCCGCCGGTCGATGCGGCACGACGGGGGCCACGATGCCCGGCCGGCGAGCAGGGAGACCGGGGCCGGCCCGCCACGCGCACCGACCGCCGGCAGCGGTGCCGTTCGGGACTGTGGAGAAGCGTGCCTGCCCCCACGGGGAGCGAGAACGCGAAGCGGCAGGACGAGGTCCATGCGCATCTCCGATCCGACTTGGCTCACTGCACCTGTTCAACTACGAACAGTGAGATTAAACTAGCTCGCCTTACTTCTTACGGGTACCACCTTTAAGGTGACCGAATCGGCATTTGACCTGAACTTTGTTACATAGAGCGATATTCCCTTTTCCTCGCGGGATTGCGACATCGCCCCGGTCAACCTGGATGATCATCGACGAGACGATCATCACTCTTCTCCCCTACCGCATCCGGCGGACGCCTTCGCTCATCTGAGCAGCGGAGTAACCTACTGATTGATGGAGATGTTCCACCTGCGCTACTTCGTGGCGGTCGCGGAGAACCTGTCCTTCTCCAAGGCCGCCCGGCAGCTGCACATGGCGACCTCGCCGCTGAGCCAGCGGGTGCGGGACCTCGAACGCGACCTCGGCTCGGTGCTGTTCGAGCGGGACTCGCACCACGTGCAGCTGACCGACGCCGGTGCGGCGCTGCTGCCGATCGCCAAGGACGTGCTCGGCCGCTTCGACGACATCCCGTGGCGGCTGCGCGAGGCGATCAGCCCGCAGCGCGCCGTCGTCTACATCGGCATCCCGCCCGGCCTGCACTCGTCGATGCGGCAGCGACTCAGGTCGTTCGAGGACCGGTGCGCCGCCGAATGCGACATCAAGCGCTGGCCGAGCGGCAGCGACGACCTGCTCGCCGGGGTGCAGCGCGGCGAGCTCGCGGTGGCGCTGGTGCACCTGCCGGTGCATGCCGAGGGCATCGAGGTGTTCGAGCTGATGCGCGAGCCGCTCGGGGCGGTGCTGCCGGCGGCGGAGTTCGGCTCCCGCAGCTCGGTCTCGCTCGCCGAGCTGGTCGACTACACCTACGTCAGCCCGGCGCCGCGGATGCTGCCGACCTACTACGGGGAACTGCTGGTGCGGTTGGAGGCGGCGGGAATCCGCCGGCGGATCACGCTCGACACCGGTGATTACGGCAGCACCAGCGAATTGGTGGCGAACGGATCGGCATTCTCCATTTCGATGCTGGATCCGGAAAGCGGGATGCACAAGCACCGCAGCGAGAACACGGTCGTGCTGCCGTTCGAGGATTTCGACCCGAGCCTGGCGACCGGCATGATCTGGCGTCGCGACCGCGCCGAAAACCAGCCCGATCTCCGCCGGCTGATCGACGAGGCCAAGCTCGCCCTCCGCTGATCACCCACCGGGTGCGCAATTTCGCGAGGAATTGACCATTGCCCGGATGAATACCGAATCAATTGCACCCCTCCCGCACGGGGCGACCACCCGATCGGCGTGACCGCTGCGGTCATGCCGTTGTTCGCGCATCGGTGCCGCTGATCAATTGAACCGCCGACCCACCCCGACCTAACGTAGTTAGCGAAGCAAATAAAAGCCGGGACAGCTCCCCTTTCCCACCTGGAGCGGCGATGATGATGAATTCCGCACCGAGCACCGAAGTCAGGTCCGGCCCGCTGGCCGGCGTCCGCGTGATCGACATGGCCACCGTGGTGATGGGCCCCTACGCCGCGCAGATCCTCGGCGACCTCGGCGCCGACGTGATCAAGATCGAGTCACCGAAGGACACCGCGCGCTTCGGCAACCTGCACCGCACGCCGGGCATGACGCCGCTGGCCCTCAACGTCAACCGCAACAAGCGCAGCGTCAAGCTCGACCTCAAGGACGACGCCGACCGGGAACGCGCGCTGGAGCTGATCGGCAGCGCCGACATCCTGATCACCAACATGCGGATCGGCGCCCTGCGCCGCCTGGGCATGGACTACGAGAGCCTCGCCGCCGCCAACCCGCAGCTGATCTACGCGCACGCGCAGGGCTTCCGCCCCGACTCCGACCGCGCCGACCTCGCCGCCTACGACGAGACGGTGCAGGCGGCTTCCGGGCTGCTGGACGTGGCGCAGCGCGCCGGCGACATCGGCGAACCGGTGGTGCTGCCGAGCATCTTCGCCGACAAGGTCGCGGCGCTGACCATCGCCTACTCGGCGCTCGCGGCGCTGGTGCACCAGCGGGCCACCGGACGGGGCCAGCTGGTCGAGGTGCCGATGGCCGACACGCTGCTGGCGTTCAACCTCGTCGAGCACCTGCAGGGCCGCACCTTCGAGCCGCCGATGGGCCCGACCGGGTTCGCGCTGTCGATGAACAAGGGCCACCGGGCGCGCCCCACCAAGGACGGCCTGGCCATGATCATCCCCTACTCCCCGCAGAACTTCCGCGACCTGTTCTGCGCCGCCGGGCGGCCCGACCTCGCCGAGGACCCGCGGGTCAACGGCGAGTTCGTCGACGCCCGCCGCGACGGCGAGGCGATCTCCGAACTGGTCGAGTCGGTCACCCCGAGCCTGACCACCGAGGAGTGGATCGAGGTGTGCACCAAGCACAGCATCCCGGTCGGCCCGGTGCTCCGGCTCGACGAGGCGGCCGACGACCCGTACGTCCGCGAAGGGCACCTGCTGGACGTCGCCGAGCACCCCAGCGAGGGCAGCTACCGCGTCGTCGGGGTGCCGATGAACTTCTCCGCGACGCCGGCCTCGGTCCGCAGGCACGCCCCGCTGCCCGGCCAGCACACCGACGAGGTCCTCGCCGAACTCGACGCGCGGAGGCTCGCATGACCGCCCCGAACACCGCGGTGCAGACCGAAACCGTCGGCTCCGCGCTCGTGATCACCATCAACCGCCCGGCGGCGCGCAACGCCATCGACGCCGCCGCGGCCCACGGCATCGCGGCCGCCATCGACGAGCTCGACGCCAACCCCGACCTGCGCGTCGGCGTGCTGACCGGCGCGGCCGGCACGTTCAGCGCGGGCATGGACCTCAAGGCCGCCGCGCGCGGCGAGTCGCCCACCGCGCCGGGCAAGGGCTTCGGCGGCCTCACCGAGGCCGAGACCGGCAAGCCGCTGATCGCCGCGGTCGAGGGCTACGCCATGGGCGGCGGGTTCGAGCTGGCGCTGGCCTGCGACCTGGTGGTCGCCGCCGAGGGCGCGCGGTTCGCGCTGCCCGAGGTAAAGCGCGGGCTGATCGCCGGTGGCGGCGGCGTGATCCGGCTGCCGAAGCGGATCCCGCACCACCTGGCAATGGAACTGCTGCTCACCGGCCGCGCCATCGACGCGGCGCGGGCCCGCGACCTCGGCCTGGTCAACCGGCTGGTGGCCGACGGCGAGGCGGTCCCGGCCGCGCTGGAGCTCGCCGCCGAGGTCACCGCGAACGCGCCGCTGGCGCTGGCCGCGGTCAAGAACGTCGTCCGGCTCGCCGACGGCATCTCGGACGCCGAGGCGTTCACGTTGCAGCGCAACGAAACCCGCGCCCTCCGGGAGTCCGCGGACTTCGCCGAAGGAGTCCGGGCGTTCACCGAGAAGCGCACTCCGAAGTGGACGGGACGTTGAACCGCGAACAGATCCTGCACGGCCTCAACACGCCGCTGACCAACCCGGCCTACGCACCGGCCGTGGCGCGGTTCACCGACCGCGAGTACCTCAACATCGTCTACCGCACCGATCCCGAGGCGCTGCGGGCGGTGGTCCCGGAGCCGCTGGAGTTCAGCGAACCGCTGGTGCGCTTCGAAATCATGAAGATGGGCGACGTCACCTCGTTCGGTCCGTACGTCGAGGCCGGGCAGGCGATCCCGGTGCGCCTCGGCGACGAGCACGGCGAATACCTGCACGCCATGTACCTCGACAACTTCCCGGCCACCGCTGCCGGTCGCGAGGCCAGCGCCTTCCCGAAGGTGATGGGCAGCCCGACGCTGTACGTCGACAACGCCGCGCTGGTGGGCACCCTGGACTACGGCACGCTGCGGGTCGCGACCGCGACGATGGGCTACAAGCACCACCCGCTGGACCTCGACGAGGCCAAGGCGCAGATCACGACGCCCAGCTACATGCTCAAGATCGTGCCCGGCTACGACCACCGGCCGCGCGTGTGCGAGCTGGTGCGCAGCCAGATCACCGACGTCGTGGTGAAGCAGGCCTACACCGGCCCGGCCCGGCTGCAGCTGTTCGGGCACGTGCTCGCGCCGGTGGCGGACCTGCCGGTGCGCGAGATCGTCTCGGCGAGCCACATCCTCACCGACCTCACCCTGGGCGACATCGAACCCGTCCACGACTACCTGGCCTGACCGGGAGGACATCATGCATCCACAGTGGACGAAGGTGGCGGTCGTCGGGGCCGGGACCATCGGCCTGTCCTGGGCGGCGCTGTTCGCCTCGCGCGGCATCGAGGTGCGCATCAGCGATCCGCGCGATGACCTCGCCGACGTGGTGCGCGACGCGATGCCAATGCTGGCCGCGAGCATTCCCGGCGCCGACGCCGACGACCTGCTCGGCCGCATCCGGCTCACCAGCGACCTCGCCGAGGCCGTCGCGGATGCCGAGCTGGTGCAGGAGAACGGCCCGGAGCGGCTGGAGTTCAAGCAGCGGCTGTTCGCCGGCATCGCCCGCCTCGCGCCGGAGAACGCGGTGCTCGCGTCCTCCAGCTCCGGCATCATCGCCTCGGCGATCGCCGCCGGACTGCCCGACGAGGTGGCCGCCCGGCTGCTCGTCGCCCACCCCTTCAACCCGCCGCAGGTGGTGCCGCTGGTCGAGATCGTGCCCGGCGAGCGCACGGCGGAGCCGGTCGTGGCGGCCGCGATCGAGTTCTACCGGGCGCTGGGCAAGACCCCGGTGCGGCTGCACAAGGAGATCCCCGGCTTCGTCGCCAACCGGATGCAGAGCGCGATCATGCAGGAGTCGATCTTCCTGGTGCAGGACGGAGTCGTCCGCGCCGACGAGCTCGACGAGGTGATGAAGGCGTCGCTCGGCGGCCGCTACGCGGCGGTCGGCCCGTTCGAGAGCTTCCACCTCGGCGGCGGCCCCGGCGGGATCCGGCACATGATGGCCCACCTCGGCGTGGGCATGGCGGAACGCAGGAAGGACCTCGGCCACCCGGAGCTGACGCCGGAGACGATCGCCGCCGTCGCCGACCAGACCGAAGTGGCCTACGGCGCAGGACCCGAGGCGTACCGGGAGCGCTCCGAACTGCGCGACCGCAAGCAGAACGCGCTCAACACCGCCCTGCACAACATCCGGAAGAACTGACTGCCCGCGCAGCACGCGCCCCCACCGAACCGCAATTTCCATTGAAATCGAAGGTTCGATTTCAATGGAAATTGCGGGAGAACACCGGGCTGGCGGCGGAGTCGCGAGGTTCCGCCCCCTCCCCCGCCACTACGCAAGTCATCCGTACACCTCTAAGGACCGAGACAATGCCCAAGCCCGCCAATGCAAATCCCGACTTCTTCGGCTTCTACGACCTGCTGAGCGAGTCCGAGCGAGCCGAGCTCGCCGAGATCCGCGCCTACCTGGAGCGCGAGATCAAGCCGCTGGCCAACGCCGCATGGGACAAGGCCGAGTTCCCGTTCGAGGTCGTCGAGAAGTTCGCCAAGCTCCAGCTGGCCGGCTACCAGTACCCCGAGTACGGCGACGGGAAGCCGCGCAGCCCGCTGTTCACCGGGTTCCTCAGCCTGGAGCTGAACCGGATCGACCCGTCCCTGGCGGTGTTCTCGGGTGTCCACACCGGACTGGCGATGGGCAGCATCTACAACGGCGGCGACCAGGAGCAGCGGGATCGCTGGATCCCGGACATGGCCGACATGACCAAGATCGGCGCGTTCGCGCTGACCGAGCCCGAGGGCGGCTCGGACGTCGCCGGCGGCATGCGCACCACCGCGCGCCGCGACGGGGGACAGTGGGTGCTCAACGGCGCGAAGCGCTGGATCGGCAACGGCACGTTCGCCGACCTCGTCGTGGTGTGGGCGCGCGACGAAGCCGACGACCAGGTCAAGGGGTTCGTCGTCGAGAAGGGCACGCCCGGCTTCACCGCCACCAAGATCGAGGGCAAGATCGCGCTGCGCACCGTGCAGAACGCCGACATCGTGCTCGACGACGCCCGCATCCCGGAGGCCAACCGGCTGCAGAACATCAACAGCTTCCGGGACACCGCCAAGGTGCTCGCCAAGACCCGCGGCGGCGTGGCGTGGCAGGCGCTGGGCGTGGCGGTCCGCGCCTACGAGCTGGCCCGCGAGTACGCGGTGCAGCGAGTGCAGTTCGGCAGGCCGATCGGCGGATTCCAGATGATCCAGGACCTGCTGGTGAAGATGCTCGGCAACGTCACCGCGATGTTCGGCATCGTGGTGCGCCTCAACGAGCTGGTCGCGCAGGGCCGCGGCGGCGCGGAGCAGGCGGCGCTGGCCAAGGCGTTCACCACCACGAAGATGCGCGAGGTGGTGGCCTGGGCACGAGAGCTGTTCGGCGGCAACGGAATCGTGCTCGACTACGAGGTCGCGAAGTTCTTCTCCGACGCGGAAGCGGTCTACTCCTTCGAGGGCTCCCGCGAGATGAACACCCTGATCGTCGGCAAGTCCATCACCGGCCTCAGCGCCTTCGCCTGATCGGCTCCTGTCCCGTGAGTGCTTCGGGGTGCCATAGCGCCCCAAAGCACTCACGGGTGCCTACTTCCGCAGCGGGCAGAGCTCGTCGACGACCTTGACGAACCATCCCGCAGCTCCACATCGCTCCCCACCGAAATCCGGCCGCCAAGCCAGCCGGGGCCACAGTAGTGCGGCTCGCCGGATGGACGCGGCCGAATGCGCTCATCCTCGTTCGCGCCCGAACCGGACCAGCGCCAGCACGGCGGCGGCACCGACGAGGGAGACGACGCCGGTGAGGACGGCGACGTGGTTCCAGCCGGACAGCCGGGCGGCGATGTCGTCGTGCGGGGCGGCGGCGAGGACACCGACGACGGTGACCCCGATCGAGGCGCCGACGTAGCGGATGGTGTTGTTCATCCCGACCCCCACCGCGGCCCGGTCGGGCGGAACGGTCGCCGTGGCCTGCCGCCCCAGACCGGCGTTGAGCACGCCGGTGGCGACGCCTGCCACGAGCAGGCCGGGGATCAGCTGGCCAGCGGTCGAATCCGCGCCGAGCCCGGTGAGCATCAGCAGCCCGACACCCGTGGCCGCGAGCCCGATCGCCAACTGCGCTGTGCCGGTCAGCCGCGCGACGAGCCGGCGGCTGACCACGGCCGAAACGGCGCTGGTGCCGGACCACAGCCCGAGCAGGGCGCCGGCTTCCAGGGTGCTCATCCCCATGCTGGTGACGAGGAAGGTGCAGGCGAACGACATCAGTGCGATCACACCGGCGCCGGTGACCGCGGCCGCCAGCGTGGCCGCCGCGAAGTCACCTCGGCGGAACAGCACGAACTCCACCATCGGCGACCGGCCCCGGAGCTGGCTGATGGCGAAAGCCGTCAACGCGACCGCCGCAACACCGGCGCAGAGCAGTGCCGGCCGGAGTCCGCCCTGGCGCACTTCGACCAGCGCGACCAGCAGCAGCCCCAGCCCGCCGGTCATCAGCGCGGCGCCGAGCAGGTCCAGGCTCCGGCCCGGGATCACCGCCGTCTCGGGGAAGCACCACCGCGAGGCGATGGCGATGCTCACGCCGACCGCGGCCAGCAGCCAGTACGGCGCGCTCCACAGGCCCGCGAGATCGAACAAGCCGGTCATCAGCGGGCCGAGGGCGATGCCGAGGCCCATGCTCGCGCCCCACCAGCTGGCCGCCGCCGAGTGGGCTCGGGCGTCGCTGTTCACCGCGGCGACGAGCCCCAATCCGGTAGCGATGACACCGGCCGCGCCAACGCCTTCGACGAGCCGCCCGATGACGAATTGCGTCGCCGTGGCCGAGGTGGCGCACACCGCGGAGCCGACCGCGAACACGTACGCGCCGAGTTCGAAGACCCGGCGGCGGCCGGACTGGTCGGCCAGCGCGCCCGCGGCCAGCAGGCTCACCGCGAGGCCGGTGCTCATCGAGCTCAGGATCCACATGGTGGCTCCCGGTCCGGCGGCCAGCGCGCCGGTGAGCGTCGCCGCGTTCCCCAGCGGACCCGAGTAGGCCAGCATCGCCCCGAACGTGCTCAGCGACGTCAGGACGAGAGCCGCCGTGAACGACCTGCTCGCACCGCCGGTGCGCCGGGTCGTGGCATCGCGAAGACTTAGTCTGTTCACCAGACCATGCTCGCACGGCGATGGTCTGGTGAACAGACCGCACCGCGGTACAATCGATGCCGTGGCACTCGGAACCGGATACGACCAGCAAGGCTGCTTCCTCGCCCGCGCGCTGGAAGTGGTCGGCGAGCGCTGGACCCTCCTGATCCTGCGCGACTGCTTCTACGGCGTGCGCCGCTTCACGGACCTGCGCGAGCACCTCGACATCTCCCGAGCCGTGCTCACCGACCGGCTCGACACCCTGGTCGAGGCGGGCGTGCTGACCCGGGCCGATGCGGGCGGACACCCGGAGTACCTGCTCACGGAGGCGGGCCGGGCGCTGTGGCCGGCGATCTTCGCCCTGTCCAAGTGGGGCGAGCGGTACACCAGCGGGCCGCATCCAGCCCGGATCTTCAGCCACGCGGCATGCGACGCCGACCTCGACGAATCCGGCCGATGCCCCGCGTGCGGCCAGCACCCGGACCCCGACGACCTCGTCGTCCGCCCCGGCCCCGGAACGAACGCGATGCACCGCAGCGACCGCGTAGCCCGAGCCCTGCAGAACCCCCACCGAATGCTGACCCCGATCGGCACCACAACCGACTGACCGGCCAGGGTGCCGGGTCGACGCGAACCGAACCGGGCCTGCCGCGCGACGGCGGCGAGGTCACCACCGATTGACCACTGTGGACATGGCCCGCTCGACCAGGTCGCGCCGTCGAGCGAATGCCCCATCACCGCACGCAGAACTCGTCGCCCTCCGCTCTGGTCATCGCCGACGTGTCACGTGCGGATCGGCTGGTGGACGCATTGTTGTCGGTACCCCGTGGTTGGGTACGCCGATGATCGTCCGCCCAGCGCGAGGAGGCATCCGCCTGATGACCGAAGTCGATGCGACACCGGATCCGCGGCCGAACCTGAGTGCCGCGCTCGACCAGACCGAACACCAGATCAACGCGATCGGGAACGCAGACCTGGGCCTGCCCACACCGTGTGCCGAGTACGACGTGCGGACACTGCTGGCTCACCTCGTCGCTGTCCTGCGCAAGCTCACGTCCCTCGGCAACGGCGAAGGCATGAGCCACGTGAAAGATCCGGCCGACGACCACACCGACCACTGGGGTGACACGTTTCGCAGCGCTCGTGCCGACCTCGAACAGGTCTGGACGCCCGACTCGGCACTCGGCAAGAGCTACACCCTGGCCTGGGCAACGCTGACCGGGCATGAGCTGCTCGAGGCGTACACGCACGAATTCACCGTCCACGCCTGGGATCTCTCCCGAGCCACCGGCCGGGGCAACGACCTCGACCCGGTCCTGGCCGAGGCCGCCCTCGACTGGTTCGCCCGCAACCTCACGGCGGAGGACCGCAGCGAGGGGGGACCGTTCGCACCGGCCGTGGCGGTCGCCGCCGACGCCGACGTGTACCTCCGGCTCGCCGCTTATGTCGGCCGACCGGTGTAGATGTTGAGGAGCGGCCCCAGGGTTGCACCTGGCCCCCGAAAAAGTGTCACAACTGGGGTATTGCCTCGGGATCACGCGGGACGATGCAGTAGCCGCTGGGTTCGTCCACCTCGCGCCTCAAGGCGGCCCCCGCCGCCTTGAGGCGCTCGACGTGCCGCCGGGTGCCACCCCTTCCCGAATCGCTCGTAGGCCTCGACCGCGACCTTCCAGCGCTGCGCCCCTCAGTCGACGACCTCGACACCCGCCCGTCACTCGATGCCGGCGGCGTCCATGCCGCGGATCTCCTTCTTCAGGTCGTGGATCTCGTCGCGCAGCCGCGCCGCCAGCTCGAACTGCAGCTCGCGGGCCGCGTTCATCATCTGGTCGTTGAGCTGCTGCACCAGGTCCGCCAGCTCCGCGCGCGGCATCGACTTGATGTCGCGATCCTCCAGCAGCCCGGCGCTGGCCACCGACTCCCCGGTCGGCTTCTTGCCGCGCGAGACGTTGCGGCCGGAACCGCCGACCGCCACCGACTCCTCGGTGTCCTCGGACTCGGAGTACACCCGGTCCAGGATGTCGGCGATCTTCTTGCGCAGCGGCTGCGGGTCGATGCCGTGCTCTTCGTTGTAGGCCATCTGCTTGGCGCGCCGCCGGTTGGTCTCGTCGATGGCGTGCCGCATCGAGTCGGTGATCCGGTCCGCGTACATGTGCACCTGGCCCGACACGTTCCGGGCCGCACGGCCGATCGTCTGCACCAGGCTGGTGCCGGAGCGCAGGAAGCCCTCCTTGTCGGCGTCCAGGATCGAAACCAGCGAGACCTCCGGCAGGTCCAGGCCCTCGCGCAGCAGGTTGATGCCGATCAGCACGTCGTACTCGCCCAGGCGCAGCTGCCGCAGCAGCTCGACCCGCCGCAGCGTGTCCACCTCGGAGTGCAGGTACCGCACCCGGATGCCCAGTTCGAGCAGGTAGTCGGTGAGGTCCTCGGCCATCTTCTTGGTCAGCGTGGTGACCAGCACCCGCTCGTCGCGCTCGGCGCGCTCCCTGATCTCGTGCACCAGGTCGTCGATCTGGCCCTCGGTGGGCTTGACGATCACCTCGGGGTCGATCAGCCCGGTCGGGCGGATCACCTGCTCCACGAACTCGCCGCCGGCCTGCGCCATCTCGTACGGGCCCGGCGTCGCCGACAGGTACATCGCCTGGCCGATCCGGTCGGAGAACTCCTCGAAGGTCAGCGGCCGGTTGTCCAGCGCGCTGGGCAGCCGGAAGCCGTGCTCGACCAGGGTCCGCTTGCGGGACGCGTCGCCCTCGTACATGCCGCCGATCTGCGGCACCGTGTAGTGCGACTCGTCGATGACCAGCAGGAAGTCGTCCGGGAAGTAGTCGATCAGCGTCGCCGGCGCCGACCCGGCGGGGCGGTCGTCGATGTGCCGGGAGTAGTTCTCGATACCGGAGCAGAACCCGACCTGGCGCATCATCTCGATGTCGTACTGGGTGCGCATCCGCAGCCGCTGGGCCTCCAGCAGCTTGTTCTGCTTCTCCAGCAGGCCCAGCTGCTCCTCCAGCTCGGCCTCGATGCTCTGGATGGCCTTCTCCATCCGGTCCGGGCCGGCCACGTAGTGCGTCGCCGGGAAGATCCGCAGGTCGCGCACCTCGCGCACGACCTCGCCGGTCAACGGGTGCAGGTAGTGCAGCCGGTCGATCTCGTCGCCGAAGAACTCCACGCGCACCGCGAGCTCCTCGTAGGCCGGGATGATCTCCACGGTGTCGCCGCGCACCCGGAACGTGCCGCGGGCGAACGCGATGTCGTTGCGGGTGTACTGGACGTCCACCAGCGCGCGCAGGAACACGTCGCGGTCGATCTCACCACCGACCTCGAGCGGAATGGCCCGGTCCAGGTACGACTGCGGGGTGCCCAGGCCGTAGATGCAGGACACCGACGAGACCACCACGCAGTCGCGGCGGCTGAGCAGGTTCGACGTGGCGGAGTGGCGCAGCCGCTCGACGTCCTCGTTGATCGACGAGTCCTTCTCGATGTAGGTGTCGGTCTGCGGGACGTAGGCCTCGGGCTGGTAGTAGTCGTAGTAGCTGACGAAGTACTCGACGGCGTTGTCCGGGAAGAAGCCGCGCAGCTCGTTGGCCATCTGGGCGGCCAGCGTCTTGTTCGGCTCCAGCACCAGGGTGGGCCGCTGGATGCGCTCGATCAGCCAGGCCGTGGTCGCCGACTTGCCCGTACCGGTTGCCCCGAGCAGCACGACGTCCTTCTCGCCGGAGTTGATCCGGCGCTCCAGGTCGGCGATCGCCTGCGGCTGGTCGCCGGCGGGCTGGTAGTCACTGACCATGCGGAACCGGCCGTCGGCCCGCGGGATGTCGCTGACCGGCCGGAACTCGGAACGGGCCAGTACGGGGTGCTCAGTCGCGAATGCCACGACAACCAATGTACGAGCCCACCCCGACATAGTGTCGCGTCACGGGGTGCTCAAACGGCCACCAGGGCAGATAATGGATTGCGTCACCCCAGTGCAGGAGGTGGTGTGATGTCGGGCAGCGCACCGATCGCTGGGCATCCGGATCTCACCGAGATGCGCCTGCGCTACGAGCGGGCGGCGGAAACTCCGACCGCTCAGGTGGCGGACGGCTTCACCGTGCTCGGTGGCCTGTTCGTCGCATTGTCGCCGTGGATCACCGGCTTTCACGCAATGACGCCGTCGTTGACGCTGAACAACCTGGTCACCGGTCTGACCGCGACCGTTCTCGGGCTCTCGTTCGCGGCCGCCTACCACCGCACGCACGGCATCGCCTGGACCGTACCGGTGCTGGGTGCGTGGACGATCGTGGCCGTATTCATCATGAGCGGCACCGCCATCATGACCAGCAGCGTGCTGTGCAACGTGATCGGCGGAGCGGTCCTGATCCTCGCGGGTTTGGGCACGATGGCTCCGGCCTACGCCACCCGCGCGACGACCTGACCCCGACCGATCGGAGGTGAGGGCACACAAGTGGTGAAGGAATAGCGGGCGCGACGACCTTCGGACGTCGCGCCCGCCCGCATACAGTGGCAGGGTGACCACGCAGCGCGAGATCGCCGAACAGCTCGGCCTGCCCGTTCACCCGCCGAAGGTCGAGGTCTTCGACCTCGTGGCGAACACCAACACCGACCCCAAGGGCCACGTGCGCCCCGTGACGCACTACGCGCGCGAGCCCTTCGGCCTCTACCTGGCCCGTCCGATGCCCGGGCATCCCCGCATCGCCGCCCTCGAATCCTGGCTGCTTCCCTCGCTGGGGCTGCGCGTGACCCGCTGGTACTGGCATCCGGGCCACGAAGGCGACGTGGACTTCTACATCGACGTGGCGGACGTCGAGCCGGGCGAACGGCAGTGGCGGACCGTCGACCACTACCTGGACATCGTGGTGCGGGAGGGGCGCGCGGCGGAACTGCTGGACATCGATGAATTCGTGATCGCGGTGCGCGCGGAACTGCTCGATCCGGAAACCGCGGAACGCGCGATGCGCCGCGCCTGCGCCGCCGTCGACGGCCTCGCGAGGCACGGGTACGACCTGTCGAAGTGGTTGCGCGACAACGGAATCGAGCTGTCGTGGCGTGGGCAACCCACCCAAGATCCCGTACCGGACCAGCGGACGCTACCGCCATCCCGGTGATGGTCCCACCACGCACCGAATCGATATTCGACGAGCTCCGAAAAGTTACGTTAAAAACTGGTGCTGTCGATCTTTGAACGCTGATTTCCCGTTACTGTCTGACGCCGTGAGCGCTGCGATTTCACCCCAACTGGTTGAAGTTATCGACGTCTTCAGCTCGCAGCGTAGGCAGTCGTCCGGTGTCGTCGCGCCGCTGGAGGTCTGCCACGTCGAGCGCTGGGGACTCTCGGTGGAATGCCCGACACCGGACGCGGCGGACCACGCCGCCGAGATCACCTGGCTGCTGCCCGACCTCGGGCTGCGGCTGACCCGCTACCGCCCGCGCCGCAGGCACTCCCGCCGCGGGCCGAGCCTGCTCACCGCGGTCCACATCGAGCGCGAAACCCGGTCGTGGACGACCACCGACCTGTTGCTGGGCCTGGAGGTCGGAGAGCACGGTCGGCCGCGGATCACGCGTGCGGCCGAGTTCGCCGCCGCTGTCGACAACGGCCTGATCCGGCTCAGCGAAGCCGACTACGCGCTGCGCACGGTGCACCGCACGCTCGACGAGGTGACCCGCCACCGGGACATCAACCAGTGGCTGGCCCACCGGGGCATCTTCGACATCTGGTAACCGAACCGGGCACGCGCGGATCCGGGGCGCCCGGTCGGGGGGGTTTTGGGGGGGGGGAGGGAGGGGGGGGGGGGGGGGGGGGGGGGGGGGGGGGGGGGGGGGGGGGGGGGGGGA